>NZ_WIWH01000019.1:0-104789 GCF_009600035.1 Pseudomonas sp. FSL R10-2964
CCATCTTGGCCTCCTGGCTTTAATGGCGGTGTATTTTACAGAAAATCGTATTTCTTGGGTTTACGTACAGAGCCTAGCGCCGGGCAGGAGTTCAAGTTGTCGGACCATGACGCGACCTTGCGCCTGATCCCGCAAACCGAGGTCGATACCCAGCCCCGGGTAGCGGACGATCAGCACGTTTATCTTGCCGAGCGCTCCGTGCTGGAGGGTACGCCGTCAATGTCCAAGCACTGGTACCTGTTCGAAAACCGTGATGCATTGCTCGAAGCAGCCCAGTCAGCCAGCGCCGCGACCGTAATTGTCGGCATCGACAACAGCTACCAGTTACTTGAGCTTGCACAGCAGTTGCACGACTTGCGCGAACATTGCGGGCCGCAGTTGAAGATCGTTGTGCGCGAAATGGAACCGTCGGTGCGCTACCGCGATGAACGTCTGTTGCTGGCCTGCGGGGCCAACCTGATCGTTCCCGACGGCACCCTGCTCTCACGTTTTCTGAGCATGATTGAAAGCATTCAGGGGCAGCGCTGGCAGTACACGCAGAACATTAATTTCAAGACCCTCCTGGAACGTCAGCGCCCGCCGCAAATTCGCGGGCTGGTGAGCCCCCGTGATTTCTTCGAAGCCGTTGCGCAGATCTACCAGGACAGTTCGGGTGAGGTAACCCACCAGTTGATGAAGTTCGAACCGGTGCCCGGCATTGGTGAGGAACTGTTCCTCAATCAGATGTGCCTGCGTCGATTCGGCGACTTTGCCTGCCTGCTGGATGGCGAGCTTTACCTCTTTCTGTTTGCCTGCCGCGCTGACGGACTGGAACCGGCACTGGGCAATGTTTGCCGCCTGCCCTGGCGCGACATGTTCAGCCAGCGCCGCATGCTCAGCGGGTTGTCCGATCTGCCGGCTGACGCCTTTATTAAAGCTGGCGCCGTGCCTGCACACTTGCATATCCCCGTCGAGACCCATGCGACGCAAGCGGTATCTGCTACGGGTGAACGTGCGCCGTTAAATCCGCAAAGATTCACCCTGCCTATCAGTGAGCCACAGTCATGACGTTCCTTGAGCTAATCGATGTCATTGCATTGACCTGTGTGGTGACCGTACTGCTGACGCTGTTCTGGCAGCGCATGCGGATGTACTTGAAAAGTCATTTCGAGCAGTACCTCTCTCCCCGCTATTTGAAATCGTGCGGCGTTCGCCGTCGCATGCCAGCCAGCCCTGCTCAGAGAACGCCTGATGAGTCTGTTTAAGTCTGACGCACCGGCGCACAAAATTGCCGGATCCTGGAGCGGCCTGGGCGCCTGGAACCTGTATTTCCTGGCCAAGTTCCTGCTGGCCTGGACGGGGCATCTGAACATCCAGATTTTGCCCAACCTGATATTTGCTGCCGTTTTGCTGATTCCGATCGCCAACCCGGCGCTACGCCGTTTGCGCACCCTGATTGCCATTCCGGTGGCCGTGGCCCTTCTGTACCAGGACACCTGGTTCCCGCCCTTCAGCCGCCTGCTGGCACAACCCGGGGTGTTGAACTTTTCGTTCGACTATATCGTCGAGCTGCTGGGGCGTTTTATCGACTGGCAAGTGTGCGCCCTGTTGCTGTTGCTGTTTGTCGGCTACCTGTTCCTGAACCAGTGGCTGCGCCTGACCACCCTCACCCTGCTGGGCTTTGCCTGGTTGGGCATGGGCAATCTGCAGTGGTTGTTGCCACCTTCCGTGCAACCGCAAATGGCCGGCGCACAGACTGCCACGGGCGCGCCGACCGTCAGCGCAGGCGAGCCCGACGACGCGACGCTCAATGGCTACCTGGAGAAGTTCTATCTCAACGAATCCACGCGCAAGGTCGAGTTCAAGGAACCGGCAGTCAAGCCGCCCCCGTTCGATCTGCTGGTGATCAATATTTGTTCCATGGCCTGGGACGACCTGGATGCCGTGGGCTTGCGTGACAACCCGTTGTTCAGCCAGATGGACGTGATATTCGACAACTTCAACTCGGCCACCGCCTACAGCGGCCCCGCAGCCATTCGCTTGCTGCGCGCCAGTTGCGGCCAGACCTCCCATGCGCAGTTGTACAAACAACCGGCGGATCAGTGCCTGTTGTTCGATGACTTGCGCAAGCTGGGCTTTTCCAATGAGCTGATGCTTAACCACACCGGTGAATTCGACGGTTTCCTGCAGGAAGTGCGTGAACAGGGCCAGTTGCCTCCTCCGGCTCTGGGTGTTGTACCCGCAGGCCTGCCGCGTACCTATGTCGGTTTTGATGGCTCGCCGATCTGGCGCGACCGTGATGTGCTGAGCAAGTGGTGGCAGCACCGCATGACTGAAGACTCACCCAATATGGCGCTGTTCTACAACACCACCAGCCTGCACGACGGTAACCGCCAGGTGCAGTCCGATGGCGGCACCCAGGCCGCTGACTACCGCAGCCGGGCGCAGATCCTTCTCGACGATCTTAATGCCTTCCTTAAAGAGCTGGAAAAAAGTGGCCGTCGCGTCGTGGTAGCCATCGTCCCTGAGCATGGCGCAGCGCTGCACGGTGACCGCATGCAGATAGCCGGCATGCGCGAAATCCCCAGTGACTCCATCACCCATGTACCGGTGGGTATCAGGCTGATCAATATGGGCGACAACGCGCAAACCCAGCCTATCCACGTCAGTGAACCCAGCAGCTACCTGGCCGTGGCAGAAATCATAGCTCGCCTGTACGCCGATCCGGCGCTGAGCAATGGCCAGACCGTGGACTGGTCCAGGCTGCTCACCGATCTGCCGAAAACCGCGAAAGTATCGGAAAACTCAGGGACCGTAGTACTCGACTACAACGGCAAACCTTATGTGCGAATCAAGGAGAACGGCGGATGGCTGCCTTACCCACAGCGGTTCAAATAAGCGCCGATATCCTTTCGCGCAAAGAACGGGCCGATGATATTGCCCGGCTTAAATCCATGATGGAGCTGCATGCCCTGGAATATGTCGATGTGTCGGCACACATGGAGCTGTTGCAGGCCTTTGAGCGCTGGCCGTTGCTGGCCTATCTAGAGGCGCAGTACAAGCAGCCCCCGTTGCTGGCCAAGGACACGGAGCAAACCCCATGATCAGCATGAGTTTGCGTGGCGTGCGGGGTGGCGTGGGCACCAGCTCAACCCTGGCGGCCCTTGGCCATGCGCTGCATGAGCTGGGGCAGAAAGTGCTGCTGGTGGACATGTGCCCGGAGAACTCCCTGGGCCTGCACTTCAATATGGACCTTGCCCCCCGTGAAGGCTGGGCGCGGGCGACCCTTGACCGGCAACCCTGGCACGAACACGCCTGGGTGGTAGAGCCAGGCCTGTGCGTGCTGCCCTATGGCCAATTGAAGCCGAGCGAGCTTTTTGCCCTCGATGCCCTGCTGATTGAACAGCCAAAGCTCTGGAGCCAGCGCCAGGCTGCGCTGGCGAACGCGTTTGACTGGATACTCTTCGACCTGCCGCAACGCTTGCCTGGGCATATGACCAACCCGCACTGCGCACTCTCGATGATGGTTACCAACGCCGATGCTGCCTGCCATGTGCTGTTGCAACCGCAGCTGACGCAGACCCCGCTGTTTCTGGTCAATCGCTTCGATGCCGCCAGCCAGTTGCAGCGCGATCTGCTGCTGATCTGGCAACAGCGTTATGCCCATGCACTGGTGCCAGTCAACCTGCATGCCGATGAAGCCATGGCCGAGGCCCTGGCCAGAAGCGAGCCTGCCGGGCGCTATGCGCCCTCCAGCCTGATTGCCCTGGACATTATCAGCCTGGCCAGTTGGTGCCTGCTGCGCGGCAGGAGGCTTGAATGATCAGGCGTTGGTTCCCCTATACACGATTGCGGCGGGAGCAGAACTGCACCCGTTTTACCGCCTTCACCCTGGCGCTGATTCAAGCGCTGGGCTGGATCTTCCTGCGCCTTGAATCACCCCGCTGGCAAGCCTTGCGCGAACAGCACCGGCGCCTGTATCCGCACCTGGCGGACAAGCCCTCGACCATCGGTGACCCGCTACGCTACACGGTGCAAACCCTGTGGCTACTGCTGGTGCGAACGCCCAACCAGGACCAGATCGGCCGGCAACGCTTCCGCCAGCGCACGGCCAGCTTTTTCTCGGCCTTGCTGATGATCGTGCAACGGCCATGGAACCTGCTGTCCAATGCCTTTGCCCGCTTGCCCACCACCCTCAGCCCGCAAGTCACCAAAGGCTCGCACTGGTGGGACAACATTCAATGGCCGCTGCGCAAGGGCCTGTATATCGCCATGGGCGTACTGGCCCTGGCGTTGATTGTGCTGTGCATTACCGAACCGTTCGGTTTCCTTGCGCAACTGGTGTTTGTCGTCTTGCTGTGGATGCTGGCCATGCTGGTCCGGCGCATGCCGGGGCGCTTCCCTACATTATTGCTGATCGTGCTCTCGGTCATCGTGTCGTGCCGTTATCTGTGGTGGCGCTATACCTCGACCCTGAACTGGAACGACACCTTCGATCTGGTCTGCGGCCTGACCTTGCTGGTGGCCGAAACCTATACCTGGCTGATCCTGTTGCTGGGTTATGTGCAAACCTCATGGCCGCTCAATCGCAAACCGGCACAGCTGCCGGCAGACACCGATCAGTGGCCGGTAGTGGATCTGCTGATTCCCACCTACAACGAAGAATTGTCGGTTACCCGTGGCACGGTGTATGCGGCGCTGGGTATCGACTGGCCGAAAGACAAGCTGCGCATCCATTTGCTCGATGACGGTAACCGCCCAAGTTTCAAGACCTTCGCCGAGGAAGTGGGTATCAACTACATCGCCCGCACCGACAACCGTCACGCCAAGGCGGGTAACCTCAACCATGCCCTGAAATTGCTCGACGGCGATCTGGTGGCGATTTTCGACTGCGACCACATGCCTGCCCGCTCCTTCCTGCAATTGACGGTTGGCTGGTTTCTGCGCGATCCGAAACTGGCGCTGGTGCAAACCCCGCACCACTTCCTCTCGCCGGATCCGTTCGAGCGCAACCTGGGTACTTTCCGTAACCGCCCCAACGAAGGCGAGCTGTTCTACGGACTGATCCAGGACGGCAACGACATGTGGAACGCCGCGTTCTTCTGCGGCTCCTGCGCCATACTGCGGCGTACCGCAATTGACTCCATCGGCGGTTTTGCTGTCGAAACCGTGACCGAAGATGCCCATACCGCCTTGCGTCTGCACCGCAATGGCTGGACCTCGGCCTATCTGCGTATTCCGCAGGCGGCGGGGCTGGCGACCGAGAGCCTGTCGGCGCATATCGGCCAGCGCATCCGTTGGGCGCGGGGCATGGTGCAGATTTTCCGCACTGACAACCCGCTGTTGGGCAAGGGCCTGACGATCTTCCAGCGCATCTGCTACACCAACGCCATGATGCACTTTCTGGTGGGACTGCCGCGGCTGGTGTTCCTCACTGCGCCCCTGGCATTCCTGTTCTTCCACGCTTACATCATCTACGCCCCGGCGGCGATGATCCTGTTGTATGTGCTGCCGCACATGATCCACGCCAGCCTGACCAACTCGCGGATGCAAGGCGCCTACCGCCAGACATTCTGGGGCGAGGTGTATGAAACCGTGCTGGCCTGGTACATCGCACGGCCGACCACGGTGGCCTTGTTCAGCCCGTCACGGGGCAAATTCAACGTCACGGCCAAGGGCGGCATGATGGAGGAAAACCAGTTCGACTGGCAGACCGCCAAGCCCTATCTGATTTTGTCGGTGTTGAACATCCTCGGCCTGGGCTTTGCCGTCTGGCGCCTGTTCTATGGCCCCAGGGATGAAATCTTCACCGTGATCGTCAGCGTCCTGTGGGTGATCTACAACCTGCTGATCATCGGGGCTGCGGTTGCAGTTGCCGCGGAAGTACGCCAGGTGCGCAACACCCACCGGGTACTCGCGCGCTTGCCGGGGGCGGTGAAACTGGCTGACGGGCACAGCTACCCTTGTGAGCTGGTGGACTACTCCGACGGTGGCGTCGGCCTGCAACTGAGCCAGGCTCTGCAATTGCCCGTCGGCACGCCGGTTTCACTGATTCTGCAACGCGGCAACCGCGAGTTTGTATTCACCGGCACCCTGACCCGTTCCAGCGAACGTTTTATTGGTCTCAGCTTTGCCCGGTTACCGGCCGAAGAAAAAATTGCCTTCGTGCAATGCACCTTTGGCCGCGCCGATGCCTGGCTTGATCACAACAGCGGTTTTGAAGCCGACAAGCCGATCCAGAGTCTCAAGGAGATCCTGGCCCTGGGCATCAAGGGTTATTACCGCCTGTATGAATACCTGCCGGCGTGGGTCCGCGTGTTGGCAAAACCTTTCCTGCACATCTTTCAGTGGCTGGGCAGCTTTTTGCCGCGCATGCCCACCTCCACCCCTCTTATTTCCCGGCCAGTGAGCAGATCATGAGTCGTATAACCAAAAAAACCATTTTCGCCAGCCTAGCGCTGATGACCTTCGCCTCACAGCTGATGTCGGCCCCCCTGCCTTTGCCGGGGAGCTCACCAGTGGCCGAAACGCTGCCAAAACCTGCATTTGCACAAACCGATCAGGTACTGCCAAGCTGGCCGGTGACCTATACCTTTGAGCAACTGGGGCGCCCCGGTGACTCCCTGCTGCTGGGTATCAACAGCGCCGACCAGGTGGAATTCGGCATGCGCCGGGACCGCATTGCCAGCGACGCCAGCCTGCAGCTGGAATACACGCCCTCGCCTTCGCTGATCCCGACGGTTTCCCATATCCGGGTTTACCTCAACGATGTGCTGATGGGCGTGCTGCCGATCGAGAAGGACCAGTTGGGGCGTAAAACCACGCAAAAGATGGCCCTTGATCCGCGACTGATTTCGGACTTCAACCGCGTACGCCTGGAGTTTGTCGGCCATTACACCGAATTCTGCGAAGACCCGGCCAACAGCACCCTGTGGGTCAATATCAGCCGTGGCAGCAGCATTACCCTGCAGGAACAGGCGCTGAGCCTGCAAAACGATCTGGCGTTTTTCCCGCTGCCGTTTTTCGACCCGCGCAACAGCGGCAAACTCGAACTGCCGTTTGTCTTCGCGGCCAACCCGACCCTGGGCGAACAGAAAGCCGCCGCGATTCTGGCTTCCTACTTCGGTAGCCAGTCCAACTGGCGCGGGGCCAATTTCCCGGTCGTGTTCGATACCCTGCCAGGCGTGCAAGACAAGGATGCCGTCCAGCCCACCGTGGTGTTTGCCACCAACGATCACCGCCCTGCATTTATGAGCGATCTGGAGAAATTCCCGGCCGTGACCGCGCCTGTGGTCGAAATGATCAACCACCCTGATGCGCCTTACAGCAAAATCCTGCTGGTCATGGGTCGCAACGAAGAAGACCTGGCTACAGCCGCCAAGGCCCTGGCCCTGGGCGGCAACCTGATGCGCGGTTCCCGTGTGACCATCGACAAGGTCCAGGAACTGCAACCGCGCAAACCCTACGATGCTCCGGCGTGGATGCGTACCGACCGCCCTGTGCGTTTTGCCGAACTGGTCAGTTACCCGCAACAACTGCAAGTCAGCGGGCTGGTGCCACGCGCCATCACCCTGGACGTCAACCTGCCGCCTGACCTGTTTGTCTGGCGCAACCAGGGTATCCCGCTGCGCACCCAGTACCGCTACACCGCGCCGTCGGCCAATGATGATTCGCGCTTGAATATCAGCCTCAATGACCAGTTCCTCACCAGCCTGCCATTGCTGCGCAAAGACACCAGCAACCTCGAAGAACTGCGCCTGTCGGTGCTGTCCAACGACTCAGCCAACGTCAATGACAAACTGATCGTGCCTTCGCTGAAAATTGGCGACCGTAACCGTCTGCGTTTCGACTTCAACTTTGCCAGCACCATGGGCAGTTCACAGAAAGATCGCTGCCAGACCATCCTGCCGGCCAACACCCAGGCAATTATCGATGAGGACTCCACCATCGATATGTCCGGCTACTACCACTACATCAGCATGCCGGACCTCAAAGCCTTTGCCCGCAGTGGTTTCCCGTTCAGCCGCATGGCCGACATGTCCGAATCCATCGTTGTCGTACCCAAAGACACCACACCGACACAAATCAGCACCCTGCTTGAAACCGTGGCCAGCATTTCTGCGCGTTCCGGCTACCCGGCGTTCGGCTTGCGCCTGACCGATGACTGGCAATCCGCCTCCAAGGAAGATGCCGACCTGCTGGTACTGGGACAAATGGCACCAGACCTGCGCGATAACCCGGACTTGAGCGTATTGCTGCAACGCCAGCGTGACATGCTGGTACAGCCACATGGCACCACCGGTATTGATGCCAACATTCGTCGCACGCCGTCGACCGACGCACGCAACGTGCCAGCCAACAAGGTGGAAGTCACAGCGCAGGCCCCGATTGCAGCTATCCTGGGCATGCAGTCCCCGACCCATAACCAGCGCAGTGTCGTGGCAATGTTGGCCAATGACGATGCAGACTACAACTTGTTGCGCGAAGTCCTCGGTGACAGCGGCAAGCTGGACGCAGTAGCGGGCTCCGCGGCACTGATCCGCAGCAGCGGTGTTTACAGCCAACTGGTGGGTGACCAGTACTTTGTTGGCAACCTGCCATGGTACCTGTTGCTGTGGTACCAGCTCTCCGAGCACCCGGTGCTACTGACCGTGCTGGCCGTGATCAGCGTTCTGCTCAGCGCCTTCCTGCTGTGGCGTGCCTTGAGCTGGGCGGCCAACCGTCGCCTGAACAAGCATGACTAACGCCATGAAGCGACTGGCGGCACTTACCCTGAGCTCGACCCTGGGGCTATTGCCTCAGGTGGCGAGTGCGCAATCCTGTGACTGGCCCGCCTGGGACAGTTACAAGAAGGCCATGATGAGCAGCGACGGGCGGATTATCGATGGCTCGTCGGCGCAAATGATCACCACCTCGGAAGGTCAAAGCTACGGGTTGTTTTTTGCCTTGCTGGGCAACGACAAAAAGAGTTTTGCGAGGATTCTCGAGTGGACCCGCAATAACCTCGCCGGTGGCAGCCTTGAGGCTCATCTGCCAGCCTGGCAATGGGGTCTGGCAAAAAACGGCAAGTGGCAGATCCTGGACAGCAACAATGCCAGCGATGCCGACCTGTGGATCGCCTACAGCCTGCTCGAAGCCGGCCGGCTGTGGCAGTGGCCCGAGTATGTCGCGCTTGGGCAGAACATGCTCTGGCGCAGCGCTGCGCAAAGCCTGCGCAAGCTGCCCGGGCTGGGCCTGATGCTGTTGCCCGGGGATGTGGGTTTTGACAGCCCCAAGGGTTGGCGCCTGAACCCCAGCTATTTGCCACCGCAACTGTTGGCCCGTTTTGCGCGTATATCACCGATCTGGGCCGAACTGGCGAGCAACCAGCAACGCATGCTGATAGAGACTTCGCCCAAAGGCTTTGCCCCGGACTGGCTGCAGTGGAAAGCCGGTGGCGGTTGGGCACCGGACAGCAAGGAGGGTTCGCTGGGGGACTACGATGCCATTCGCGTCTACCTGTGGGTTGGCATGCTGGCCCAGGACGCGGCCGGTCGCCAGCCACTGCAACAACATTTTGCGCCCATGGCCAACCTCACCCAAACCCTGAGCTATGTGCCAGAAAGCGTCAATGCCGTTACCGGCAAATACACCGGCACGGGGCCGGTAGGGTTTTCCGCCGCCATGCTGCCGTTACTGTCCAGCCTGGACTCCCCCGCGCTGGCGGTTCAACAGGAACGGATCAAGCAACAGCCGCCTGCGGCCGATGCCTATTACAACCAGTCACTGCTGCTGTTCGGCCAGGGCTGGGATGAACAACGCTATCGCTTTGACAAGGATGGGCAGCTTTTACCTTCGTGGATCAAAACATGCCAAAAATAACAACGTGGGCGTTCCTGCTCGGTGGGTTGTCCACTGCAGCCATTGCACAGCCGAGCACGGTGCAGGAGCAGCAACAATGGCTGCTGGAGCAGGTTCGGATCGGCGAAGCCATGTACCGCGAAGACCTGGTGCGTGACTCGCTGGCACGGCTGCAATTGATCTCACCCAACAACCCGCAAGCGTTGGTGGCGTCGATACGCCAGGCATTGCTGGAGAAAAACCCGGAGCTGGCCAGGCAGCGTCTGGCCCAGTTGCAAAATGTTGCCCCTGATTCGGCGGCACTGCGTCAGGCCCAGAGCCTGATGAAGCTGCAAGACCCACAAAGCCAGAAAGACCTGCAACAGGCGCGCCTGTTTGCTGCGGCCGGTCGTCCTGAAGAAGCCGTGGCGATTTTCGAGCGACTGTTTGGCAATGCCCCGCCGGATTTTGCCACGGCACTGGAATACCTGCGCATCCGCAGCAATATCCAGGGCCAGCGTGCACAGGTCATCGAGCAACTGCGCAGCCTGGACAAACAGTACCCGGGTAACCCCGGCCTGCGTCAAACCCTGGCCGACCTGTTGTTCCGCGAAGACCGTGCGCCAGAAGCCCTGATCGTCCTGCAGCAACTGGCCAAAGACCCGGTCGCCAGTAATGCTGCGGCTGAGCGTGAATACACCTACCTCAGCACATTGCCGGTGGATCGCACATCGGCACAGGCCTGGCAGGGCTTTATTGCGCGCTATCCAAATTCGCCGCTGATTGGCGAGGCCAATAAAAACCTGCAAAAGCAGCAAAGCCTGCTGAATGACCCGGCATGGACCGCCGGCGCCCAGGGCAAGCAAATGATCGACCAGTCGCGCAGCCCGGCAGCCGCCGAAGGCCTGCTGCGCCGCGCTCTAAAACAATACCCCGACGACCCGACCCTTTACGGTGCCCTGGGCATGGCGCAGTTTCGCCAGGGCCGCTATGCCGAAGCCAACAGCAACTTTGCCACCGCTCGCAGCAAAGAACAGGACACATCCAATATCAGCAAGTGGCAAGACCTGATGGACGCCAGCCGCTACCGCATGCTGCTCAGTCAGGGCGACAAGGCCCTTGAACAACATAACCCGGCAGCGGCGCGCACGGCCTTTACCCAGGCACGCAAGGCCAAGCCCGGCGATGCCGACCCACTCATAGGCCTGGCCAGCGTGGCCCAGGCCGAGCACAACGATATCCAGGCCGAAGCCTTGCTGTTGCAGGCCCGTCGTCTTGAGCCCGGCAATGGCAGTGCGGTGCGTGGGCTGATGCGTCTGTACAGCGCGCAAGACCCGCAAAAGGCCAAGGCTTTCCTTGATCGCCTGCCGCCTGCCAGCCAGAAGGAATTTGCCAGCCTGCGCCAGAGCATCGAACTTGACGAACTGAACCGTCAGGCCGATGCCGCTACCGAGCGCAAGGACTGGCCGCAAGTGGTCGCCTTGCTCAGCAAAATCCGTAACCTCAGCCCCGATGAGCCTTGGGTCACTTATCGTCTGGCCAACGCCCAGCGCGAAATCAACCAGCCGGGCGCCGCTGATGACAGCTTCAAACAGCTGATGACTCGTCAGGGTCGCAACCCTGAAGCGCTTTATGCCTACGCGTTGTACCTATCAAGTACCGAGCGCGATGCCAGTGCCTTGAGCGTTCTGGAACAACTGCCCAAGGCGCAATGGAGCGACTCCATGCGTGATCTTGATACGCGGCTGCAACGCAATGTACTGGTGGCCCGGGCTGAAAGTCTGCGCGCCGCCGGGCAAGAGCCGCAAGCGATTGCCCTGTTGATGCAGAACTCGGACAACGACGATCTGATGACCATCGCTGGCTGGGCCCAGGAGCGTGGTGACTATGAACAGGCGCAAAACCTCTACAGCCAGGTGCTGAAAAAAGAACCGGGCAACATTGATGCGCGCCTGGGCCAGATCGAAACCCTGATTGCCAGCAAACAGCTGCCTTCGGCTCGTCAGCAACTGACACAGTTTACCCCTGCCCCCGGCACGCCATTGACCCCTTCACAGCAACGTCGGGTAGCCAATGTCTGGGCCGCCGTGGGTGAGCCTGAAAAGGCCCAGGCCATCTATGCCCAATTGTTGCAATCACCGCAGGCTGACCCGCTGATGTATCGCGACGCGGCGCGGCTGATGTCGGCCAGGGAGCCGCAAAAGGCACTGGACTACTATGCCAAAAGCATGGCCGCCGCAGGGCTGATTACCCCTGAGCAAGGCAACCCCCGGGACAATCGCGCCATGACCATGGCCAGTCGTGAAAAGGACGATGACGAGTGGCTGGCCCGTAGCTTGCGCAGTGATGTGGACGAACTCTACCAGCGGCAAAATCCGACAGTTCATCTGTATACCGACTACGGCTGGCGTTCGGACGATGCTTCCGCCGGCACTTCGGACACCGACACCCGAACCACCATCCTGCAACTGGACCTGCCGGTGGCCGATGGCAGCGGTTTTCTGCGCGCAGAACAGTTGAATATGGATGCAGGAAAATTCGATGCCGACCCGGACGGACTCGTGCGCGAGAACTACGGCACCTGTGCTGTGGAGGTCAATCGCAAGGGTACCAATGGCCCTGACTTCTCTGGCTGCGATGAACGCTCGCAATCGGTCAACGGCACGATGATGGCGGCGGGCTGGAAAAACGAGGTGTGGAACATCGATATCGGTCGTACACCGGATAACTTCAAGGTACCCAACTGGCTGGGCGGCGTGGCCTACAGCAGCAAGATCGGCTCACTGGGCTGGACCCTGACCGGTTCACGTCGCCCGCTGAGCAACTCGATCCTGTCCTATGCCGGGGCTACCGATCCCAACACCGGTGTCACCTGGGGCGGCGTCACGTCCAACGGTGTGACCTTGAGCCTGAGCCACGACGAAGGGGGCGTAGACGGTGTATGGGCCAGTTTCGGCCAGCACTGGTTGCGCGGCAAAAACGTCGAAGACAACCACAAGAGCACGGCCATGGCCGGTTATTACTACCGTCTGGTGGAGCGCGCCGACGAACGTTTGCGCACCGGTCTGACACTGATGTATTGGGGGTATGACAAGGACTCGAGTGAATACACTCTCGGCCAGGGCGGTTACTACAGCCCGCAGAAGTACTATTCGATTGGTGTGCCGCTGAACTACGCCTTCCGTACCGCCAACTGGTCGGTGGCATTGGAAAGCTCGGTGAGCTGGTCGTATGCGAAAACCGATGCCAATGACCTTTACCCGCTGGACGGACTGAACAGCAAACTGCTGCAGCGGCTCGATGATGCTGGCTACCAGCTTGCCGACGGTCTGGGGCAGACCTCGGGCGGCAGCAGCACTGGCATTGGTTACCGCGTACAGGGGCTGGTAGAGCGCAGGCTGTCGGATCATCTGGTACTGGGCGGCGGAGTGCTCTATCAGCACAGCGATGACTATGCCCCGAGCCGGGCGATGCTCTACCTGCGTTATACCTTCGACGTGTGGCAGGGCAACTTGCCGATGCCGGTGCAACCGTTGATTCCGTATGCCGATTTCAGGTAATTGGCAAATCAGTGTGGGAGCGGGCTTGCTCGCGATCGGAGCGACGCGGTTTAACAGATAGACCGCGCCGTCTGCATCGCGAGCAAGACCGCTCCCACAGTGAAAATCAGCGTTTTACCGGCGTGCGCATGGTCACAAACTCTTCAGCAGCCGTCGGGTGTACGCCGATGGTTTCGTCAAAGTGCTGTTTGGTCGCCCCGGCCTTCAAGGCAATCGCCAGTCCCTGCACGATCTCCCCCGCCTCCGGCCCGACCATATGGCAACCGAGCACCTTGTCGGTGTCAGCATCCACCACCAGCTTCATCAACGTACGCTCCTGGCACTCGGTGAGTGTCAGTTTCATCGGGCGAAAGCTGCTTTCGAAAATCTGCACCTTGTGTCCCGCCTCAATGGCCTGTTCTTCGCTCAAACCCACCGTGCCGATGTTAGGCAGGCTGAACACAGCCGTCGGGATCATTTGGTAATCCACCGGCCGATATTGCTCGGGCTTGAACAGGCGGCGCGCCACGGCCATGCCTTCGGCCAGCGCCACGGGCGTCAACTGCACGCGACCGATCACATCGCCAATGGCCAGGATCGATGGCTCGGCACTCTGGTACAGATCATCCACTTCGACAAAACCGCGCTTGTCGAGTTTGACCCCGGTGTTCTCCAGGCCCAGGTTATCGAGCATCGGCCGACGGCCCGTGGCGTAGAACACACAATCGGCGATCAGCTCGCGACCGTCCTTGAGTGTGGCTTTGAGGCTGCCATCGGCCTGCTTGTCGATCCGCTCGATATCGGCATTGAACTGTACGTCCATGCCGCGCTTGATCAGTTCTTCGTGCAAGTGCTTGCGCACTGCGCCATCAAAACCGCGCAGGAACATCTCGCCACGATAGAGTAAGGACGTTTTCGCACCCAAACCGTGGAAAATCCCAGCAAACTCGACGGCGATATAGCCACCGCCCACCACCAGCACACGCTTGGGCAGCTCTTTGAGGAAGAATGCCTCGTTGGAACTGATTGCATGTTCATGGCCCGGGATGTCGGGAATCTGCGGCCAGCCGCCGGTGGCGATCAGGATATGTTTGGCGGTATGACGCTGACCGTTGATTTCAACTTCATTGGGGCCGGTTATTTTCGCGTGACCTTCGATCAGGGTCACACCGCTGTTGACCAGCAAGTTGCGATAAATACCGTTGAGACGATTGATCTCGCGGTCTTTGTTGGCGATCAGGGTCGCCCAGTCAAAGTCGGCCTCACCCAGGCTCCAGCCAAACCCCGAGGCTTGCTCGAAATCTTCAGCAAAGTGCGCGCCGTACACCAGCAGCTTTTTCGGCACGCAGCCAACGTTCACGCAGGTACCGCCCAGATAGCGGCTTTCTGCTACAGCCACTTTTGCGCCAAAACCTGCGGCAAAACGTGCAGCACGCACGCCACCAGAACCCGCACCAATGACAAATAGATCAAATTCGTAGGCCATTTCTCTCTCCTAGGCAGGCCATCAGCATAATCGCTCCTGCGCGATTGACCAGCGCTGGAAGTTGCCGACAGCAAAAAAACGAAAAAGCCACCCGAGGGTGGCTTTCTCTTGAAGCGATCTACAACGGGCCGCTATCAGTAAGCTTTGCCGGTTTTGTAGAAGTTTTCAAAGCAGAAGTTGGTTGCTTCGATGTAGCCTTCGGCGCCACCGCAGTCAAAGCGCTTGCCCTTGAACTTGTAAGCAATCACGCAACCGTTTTGCGCCTGCTTCATCAGCGCGTCGGTGATCTGGATTTCACCGCCTTTGCCCGGTTCGGTCTGTTTGATCAGATCGAAGATATCCGGAGTCAGGATGTAACGGCCGATGATGGCCAGGTTGGAAGGTGCATCTTCCGGAGCTGGTTTTTCAACCATGTTGCGCACGCGGTAGAGGTCGTCACCAATCAGGTCGCCAGCGATCACGCCGTACTTGTTGGTTTCTGCCGGATCAACTTCCTGGATCGCGATAATGGTGCAGCGGTACTGATTGTACAGCTTGACCATTTGTGTCAGGACGCCGTCGCCTTCCAGGTTGACGCACAGGTCGTCTGCCAGAACCACGGCAAAGGGTTCGTCGCCGATCAGCGGGCGGCCAGTCAGAATTGCGTGGCCCAGGCCCTTCATTTCGGTTTGACGGGTGTACGAGAACGAGCATTCGCTCAGCAGGCGGCGGATACCGACCAGGTACTTCTCTTTATCAGTACCCTTGATCTGGTTTTCCAGCTCGTAGCTGATGTCAAAGTGGTCTTCCAGGGCGCGCTTGCCGCGGCCCGTCACGATGGAAATTTCAGTCAAGCCAGCGTCCAGTGCTTCTTCAACCCCGTACTGGATCAGTGGCTTGTTCACCACCGGCAGCATTTCTTTTGGCATGGCCTTGGTCGCTGGCAAAAAGCGAGTGCCGTAACCGGCTGCTGGGAACAAGCATTTCTTGATCATATGAGTCCTTTAAAGGGCTGTACGTTCCAAATTTGGCGCAGTCTAATCAGGCAGCATCGACGTTACAATGCTTCTCGATAGCAAACTGATGCCAACCTAGATAAATATTTAGCCCGTTAGTTCCTTTGCGATTGAATTTGATTGGCGCCCATCGTGTTTACCACTACCCGTGATGCCCTTGCGCTATTATCACGCCATTAATCCAGCCAATCAGGCAGCTTTTCGATGTCAGCAACAATCAGCGTTAACGGTTATGAGATCAAACCCGATGAATCGGGCCAATGGTGCGTGTTTGCTGCCTCGGGTGAAAACGTTGCCGGACCATTCAGCTCGCAACAGGCCGCAGCAGAAGTCGCCTCGGTATTTCAGGACCAACCTGAGCCAGCAGCCCGCCGCAGCAAAAAATAACAGCAACTCCACTTATGTGATGGTTACCCGGATGAAGAAAGTTCTGACACTGCTCGCATTGGTGACTCTGGGTGGGTGCGCGACGGCATCCAGCACTTACCTGGCCGATGGCAAACAAGGGTTGAGCATAGACTGTTCTGGCGAGGCCATGTCCTGGGCCAAGTGCTATGAGAAAGCCGAGGCCTCATGTGCCGGTACTGGCTATACCATCATTGCCACGGATGGTTCGCCTGCGCTTGCGCAAAGCGAGAAAACCCTGGGCGCAGATGTAGGTAATTTTAAAAGTCGCACTGTCGTAGTGGCCTGCAAGTAAGGGATACCGCTAAAGCGCATGACTTTAGCGGTAACTGCAATTACCGGGTGCCCTGGCCGACCAAAACGCCATTCACGGTTTGCCCATAAACGTTGACGCCGTCATTGGCATGGAACTTCAACCGGGTTTTTTCCACTGAACCTTCGACCAGTCGAGGGTCCTGTGGCCGTTCGTGGGTGTTGATGTACGCCGCCACATCCCAGGCCTGCTCGTCACTCAAGCTGTTGGCCTTGCCCAGTGGCATGTTGTGCTTGATAAACGATGCCGCGGTATTGATCCGGTGCATGCCGGCTCCCCAGTTGTAGGAATCCTTGCCCCACAATGGCGGCATCACATAGTCCTCCCCCACCTTTTGCCCCTGCCCGTTGTCACCATGACAGACGGCACATTGGTCCTTGTACAGCGCAGCACCACGGCTCAGGTTGTACCCAGCCTTGGGCTCGGGCACATCGGGATACCCTCGTCCCGGCAACTCAACCCCCGTAGGAGCCTTGGTCGACAACCAATAGGCATAGGTTGAGAGCGCCGTGATCTCGCGGCTATCGGCAGCCGGTGGCGTACCGCCATTCATGCTGAACTGAAAGCAGCCCTGCAGGCGTTCGGCAAAGGTATTGACCTTGTCGTTTTTCTTGCGGTACGCCGGGTACATGGGGTACGCCCCCCACAGCGGGGCTGAGTTGGCCAGACGACCCTGATCAAGATGGCAGTTCGTACAGTTAAGGCCATTGCCGACAAACTTCGGGGCCTGGCGTTTGGTGTCAACAAACAGGGCATAGCCGTCCATCACCATTTTGCCGTAGGCGTTGTCGGGCAAATCGCTTTGTTGCGGCGGCTGAAAGTAGGTGATGTTATCGGCAGGTGCAGGCACCTTGATCTGCGACTGGTCTTCCATCGCAATGGGCGCTGCATGGACCGCGCTGCCAAGGAGGAAGGATGCCGCACAGGTTGATATCAGACGCTTCATGGTTTGACCTCCTTGTGCCCTACAGTGCTGAAATAGTCGGCAACCGCCTTGATTTCGTCTTCGCTCATGGCCTTGGCGATATGACCCATCAGGTCATTGGGATCGTTGCGCCGGGTGCCATCGCGCCAGGCATTGAGCTGCGCCGTCAGGTACAGCGCCGGTTGATTGGCCAGGGGCGGGAAGGCACTTCCCACCCCCACCCCACCCGGGCCATGACAGCTGACGCACTCGGGTATCTGACGCTCCCAGGCGCCGCGCAAGGCCAACTTTTCTCCAGGGCCTGAAGGCATGGTGCTGAGGTTGATGGCAGGCACCGCAGGGGCCGGCATTGCTGCAATGCTGGCGGTGACTGCGGCAATTTCCTGGTCGCTCAGGGCCTTGGCCAGAGGTTGCATCACCGGGCTGACCCGTTTGCCACTTTGAAAGTCGTGCAGTTGCTTGCTCAGGTAATCGGCAGAAAGACCGGCTAATCGCGGAAACCCGGCAGGTGCCAGCCCCATGCCATCCGCACCGTGGCACGCCACGCAGGCCGTGGCACCCGGTTGGGCACCGCCCTGCAGGTAGATGTTGGGGGTCGGTTGTGCCTGGGTATTGCTCACGGCGAGCAGCATGAGGCTGCTCAATAGCGTTCGCTTGAGTGGAATCATGACCAGCTCCATTATTGTTATATGCTTAGGCCTATAAAATATAAGCCTACAGATCCTAGGAGAATTCTTACCTGGTCACAACACTGCTTCGGATCCAATGGTAAAGCAGGACAAAAAAAACCTGACGTTCGCAAGGCAAACGTCAGGTTGGGGTCTTGCCGCCGGTTGACTGAGATAAGGCGTCAGTCACCAGAAATACAGTGAGTGGCGGCTTTGCGAATATCGCCCGGGCGCACCGGTACATTGGACATGCTTTCGTACACCTTGATACTGCTGCCGCCGGAGCGCTCTTCAATATCAATGACCGCCGTTGGATTGGAGGTCAGCTTTTGCGGGACGATAATCCGAAAACCGTCTTTATGCGGTTCAATCTGAGGTGCCCTGCGTGTGCTGGACAGTTGTTGCACCACACATTGAGCATAGGCGTCGGGCTTCTTGCCCGAAATCACACTCATGGTGGGCAGCGTCTGCTCAATATCGGTAACGGATGCACAGCCACCCAAGGCCAGCAACGCCGCTAATACGCCCCACTTCATAGACATTCTCCGTTAAAGACACTACGACAATGGATATGCGGAATTTCTCCCGGGCCATAGTGAATAAATACTCAATAGTGGCGGATTATCCACGTTTTACGTCAAACTCACCCGCATCACGGCATAATACTCGGCTTTAGCCCCCCTGATAGGGCTGAAGCACATGCTATCGTGCTGATTATTCAGCAGATTCACGTTTTTGGAGACACCATGAAATTTATTCACCAGCGCGAGCACCTCAACGAAGACGACATCGTCGTCATTGAGTGCTCCCAGCCTTGCAACATCCGCCTGATGAGCGATGCGCACTTCCGCAGTTTTAAAAATGGTGGCCGCCACTCCTACCATGGCGGCGCCTTCAAGGACTTCCCGGCCCGCATCACCGCGCCGAGCACCGGTTTCTGGAACATCACCATCGATACCGTGACCAGCCGTGCCATCAGCGTAACCCGCAAGCCAAGCTTCAAGCCGACCATTAAAATCGTGCGTCGCTCAAGCTCCAAACTTCGCTAAACCCAAAGCAGGAATTACCGTGCAAACCACCAAGTACGTGATCAAGTACAAGCTCAACGGCGAGCGTCGTTTCGAGTTTGCCCAGCTCCAGTCGGGATCGGAACAAGAAGCTCGCGCAGCACTTGAAAAGATCCATGGCGATGCTGACGAAGTAATTACCGACATCAAGGCAAGCAAGGCACTTTAAGCCGTGGACTTGTTTGCCGAGCAGGACCTGCAGCAGCCCGCCCGTGTCGAGCGTATCAGCGACCAGGCGTTTGCGCTTCGCGGGTTTGCCTTGCCCAAGGCCAAGGAGCTGCTGGCAGCCCTTGATAGCGTTCTGCTGCAGGCACCCTTGCGCCAGATGCAGACGCCCGGTGGCTACACCATGTCCGCCCGACTGAGCAGTTGCGGTGCTCTGGGCTGGACCACTGACCGCGATGGTTACCATTACAGTCCGCTCGATCCGCTAAGTGCCCGACCCTGGCCAGCCATGCCCGGCGTCTTCCTGGCGCTGGCTGCAGCGGCGGCCAGCAGCGCAGGCTTTAGCGGTTTTGTCCCTGATTCCTGCTTGATCAATGCCTATGCGCCAGGCGCAAAAATGTCGCTGCATCAGGATAAAAACGAGCGCTGCCATACCGCACCGATTGTTTCCATTTCTCTGGGGCTGCCGGCGATTTTTCAGTTTGGCGGTTTCGAACGAAGTGACCCGACTCAACGAATAGCATTGTTTCACGGCGACATCATGGTCTGGGGCGGCGTTGACCGCCTGCGGTATCACGGAGTAATGCCCATCAAGCCCGGGCATCACTCACTGTTGGGCGAACAGCGGATCAATATCACCCTGCGTCAGGCAGGCTGAACCGCAGTTACCTGCTTCACTTCCCCCTTTCCTCGCACGCACGCTGACAAAGCGCTGTAAATATTTCTATATAGCGGATATCTTGCCAACGCCTGACACGGCCTAATAAAAACGGAGTTTTGCCATGAATGTTCGTGCCCGCCCCTTTATCCCTGCCGCGCTGGCTGTTCTGATCGGATGTACCGCATTCACTTCGGTCCAGGCCGATGAAGTGCAGGTTGCCGTGGCAGCCAACTTCACGGCGCCAATCCAGGCCATTGCCAGCGACTTTGAAAAAGACACCGGGCACAAGTTGATAGCGGCCTATGGCGCAACAGGCCAGTTCTATACCCAGATCAAGAACGGTGCACCATTCGAAGTGTTTCTGGCCGCAGATGACACCACCCCCGAGAGACTTGAAAAAGAAGGCGATACCGTTCCCGGTTCACGCTTCACCTACGCCATTGGCACCCTGGCGCTGTGGTCAGCCAAAGAGGGTTATATCGACGGCACCGACAAAGCGCTGCTGGCCAATCAGTACACGCATCTGTCGATCGCCAACCCCAAAGCCGCGCCCTACGGCCTGGCAGCAACGCAAGTGCTGGCCAAACTGGACCTGACTGACAAGGTCAAGAACAAGATCGTTGAAGGCCAGAACATTACCCAGGCCTACCAGTTCGTTTCCACGGGCAATGCCGAGCTGGGCTTTGTCGCCCTGTCGCAGATCTACAAAAACGGCAAAGTCAGCGACGGCTCGGCCTGGATTGTGCCCGAGGCGATGCACGACCCGATCCGGCAAGATGCCGTTATCCTCAAAAAAGGCGAAAACAACCCTGCTGCCAAGGCCCTTGCCGACTACCTTAAAGGTCCTAAGGCCACCGCCATTATCAAATCCTATGGTTACCACCTGTAAATGCCGCTCACGAGTGCTGACTTCGCAGCCATCTGGCTGACTCTGCAACTGGCGTCGCTGACCACCCTCATTTTGTTGCTGGTCGGCACTCCCATCGCCCTGTGGTTAGCGCACACCCGCTCGCGGTTGCGCGGCCCCATCGGGGCGATTGTGGCCCTGCCACTGGTTTTACCGCCCACTGTCATAGGTTTCTATCTGCTGCTGGCGATGGGGCCCAATGGTTATGTTGGCCAGCTCACCCAGTACCTGGGTCTGGGCACACTGACTTTCAGTTTCGCCGGGCTGGTGATCGGTTCGGTGATCTACTCCATGCCCTTTGTCGTGCAGCCTTTGCAGAATGCATTTACGGCCATTGGCCCCAGACCGCTTGAAGTCGCCGCGACTCTGCGGGCCAACCCGTGGGATACCTTCTTCAGCGTCATTGTACCTCTGGCCCGACCCGGCTTTATAACGGCCTCTATTTTAGGGTTTGCCCATACGGTCGGTGAGTTTGGCGTGGTACTGATGATCGGCGGCAATATCCCGGAAAAAACCCGTGTGGTGTCGGTGCAGATCTACGACCATGTCGAAGCGCTGGAATATGCTCAGGCACACTGGTTGGCGGGAGCAATGGTGGTGTTTTCCTTTCTGGTGCTGCTGGCGTTGTATTCAAGCCGCAAATCCCAAACCAGCTGGAGCTGAAGATGACGTCGCAGATCAACCTTCGGTTGCAGCACCGCTACCCCGGTTTTGCTCTCGACCTGGACCTGCAACTGCCGGGCAAGGGGGTCACCGCCCTCTACGGTCACTCCGGCTCGGGCAAGACCACCTGTCTGCGCTGTATCGCCGGTCTCGAACGGGCCAGCCAGGCCTATGTACAGGTCAATGATCACATCTGGCAAGACAGCCAGCGCAATCACTTCGTACCGGTGCACCAGCGGGCGCTGGGCTATATCTTTCAAGAAGCGAGCCTGTTCCCCCACCTGTCGGTGCGGGCCAATCTTGAATTCGGCCTCAAGCGCATTGCCCATCAGGAACGTCGAGTGGATCTTGCCCATGCCACCGAACTACTGGGCATCACCCACCTGTTGACACGGGCGCCGCACAACTTGTCCGGCGGCGAACGCCAGCGGGTCGGTATCGCCCGGGCCTTGCTCACCAGCCCGCAACTGCTGTTGATGGACGAGCCCCTGGCCGCACTGGACAACCAGCGCAAAGGCGAAATACTGCCCTACCTTGAGCGCCTGCACGCCGAACTGGATATCCCCGTGCTCTACGTCAGTCATTCTCTGGACGAAGTTGCGCGCCTGGCCGATCATATTGTGTTGCTCAGCGAGGGTAAGGTACTGGCCAGCGGCCCTGTCAGTGAAACCCTTGCCAGGCTCGACCTGCCACTGGCGCGCGGGAATGATGCCGCAGTGGTGATTGAGGGCCGGGTCAGCGATTACAACCTAAACTACCAGCTGTTGACTCTGCACCTGCCCGGCAGCGCCCAGCAGCTGAGGGTTGCCCATGCCTCAATGGCCATCGGCCAGCCGTTGCGCGTCAAAGTGCAAGCCCGGGATATCAGCCTGACCCTGGCCCCGTCGGAGCACAGCAGCATCCTTAATAGCTTGCATGCAAGGGTGGTCAGCGAAACGGCCGCCGACAACCAGGCTCATGTGCTGATACGCCTGGATGCCGACGGCACTCCCCTGCTCGCCCGGATAACCCGTTACTCCCGGGACCAATTGGGCCTGCACCCCGGGCAATTACTATGGGCGCAGATCAAATCGGTGGCTGTTCTGGCCTGATGCCTTGCTTGCGCCGCTGGAGCAGGAAGCGCACGGTCGCAATCGTCAGCCCCGCCAACAGGCCCAGAACCAGTGCCAGAGCGACTATCAGGGCCTTTTTCGGCTTGATCGGATCAGTCGGCATCTGTGCCTTGCGATCAATACTGACCAACCCAAGCTGGCTCATATCCGTATTCAGGCGGCCAAGGCGCACGGCTTCGGCACGCAAGGGCTCGATGTCATTGAGGAATACATCCTCATTTGAGCGTTTACCAAGCATTTCGACCTGGCGATTGACCTCAAGCAATTGAATCTTTTTGCGGATCTGCGAGATACGGTTATCGGTAAAATCGTCCGTGGTTCGCTTGAGCAAGGCTGCACGCTCGGCCTCCAAGGCCTGGGACCCCATAAAGTACAAGGGGATACTTTGCGAAGTGATTTCGGTGCGCACCAGCCTGACCGATGAGCCCTGCGCCGCATCAGCCATCGCCGACGGTGTGGTCGGACGGGTAATACCCAGGGATTTGGCAATGGCGATAGCTTCGTCAAGCTGCTGTATGCGCGCTTCCCGCTCGATTTTCAGCTGCAGGCGCAAGGCCTTCAGCTCATCCTCCAACTGCGCCTTTTGCAGGCTGTCAGTTTCAAGGAATGTGGCAATTTTTTCTTCTTTATCAGATGTATAGCTTGAGCGTGCGGCATTTATCTGGGCGTCCAGCTCTCTGAGCCGGTTACCAATAATAACCTTGAGGTCGGCACTGATTTGCTCGCGCTGCTTGGTGATCGCGTAGTCAACAAAACCATTGAGAATCGCAACCCCATCAAGGGAGGCCGGGTATGTTAGCTCCAGCTTGAGATAAGGATTATCTGAACTGGCCTTATTGGGCGCAGGCTGAACCAGATTGAATGCATCCCGGTTAAACACTTCGAAGCTTTGCTCCAGACTTCTGCCAGGTTGTACCAAAGGTTTGAACAAGTCCTGGTGGTCGCGAAAAAAACTCAACCGGTTTTCATAAGACTCAAGTGCCAGGCCAACTTTAAGCAAGGCATCAGCAGCAGGCAGGGTATAAACCTGGGAGCGGTTAAGGGCATCAAGCTCATTGATAGCTGCAGGGCGCAGCAGGCTGCTGGTTTGATAGACCTGTTGCGCAAACGACACATAGCCAAGTGCCATCAATCCGGCAATGACTACGGTGCCGCCAATCAGTTTTTTTTGTCGCCAAAAAGAATGGATCAAGTCAAAAAAATCGATCTCAGCGTCGACTTTACGTCCTTGTGGGTACTGATGAATAGTCAAATGAATGCACCTTGTAAATAAAGCTTAGTCAAGCTGGCTACTGAGGGCGTATCGATCACATGATGACGCAATGTGTTTGACAGGCAATTCCTAGAAAAATTCGCATCTTTATAAATCAAGCACATAGAACAACAAAAGCAAGTAATTAGAAAATGATATCCAACATCTTTATTAAAAATAGGATGCACCCTAGTTTCTAATGAGAATTGCCTCACAAAAAATAAAGGCAAAATAACAATGTGTCTGTGCCGTTTTCATCGAATCTCCACGCCAGAACGGCACAGCTTCCTGGACTGTGTAATTATTGCCGCCACAAGAAAGCACGCTTACGTGTGGGGTAATAATCAGAATGGATATTTTTCAGGCGATGCGGGTGTTTGTCCGCGTAGTCGAAACCGGCAGCTTTACCGCTGCGGCGCAGGCTCTGGGTTATTCAACGGCGCAAACCTCACGGTTGCTGTCAGAGCTTGAGTCCTCGCTGCAAGCACGGTTGCTGCAGCGCAGCACACGGCGCCTGGCCTTGACCGAAGTGGGTGCGCGTTACCTGGAACGCTGCCGGTTGATACTGGGCGAGATTGAAGATGCAAATGCTGAAGCAGCGGGGGCGCACTTGATCCCCCGTGGCCATTTGCGTGTGCAATCAACTACAGGCCTGGGGATCCAGCTACTGGCACCGCTGGTAGCCCGTTACACGGAGCTGTATCCGCAAGTCCATGTCGATCTCACACTGTCACAACGCCAGCCCGATCTGCTTGAGGAGGGCCATGATCTGGTGATTACCCTGTCGGCCCACCTGCCGGACTCGGAATTGATCGGCCAACCGCTGGGCAGCATCTTCAGTGTCATCAGTGCTGCGCCTTCCTACCTCGAGGGTCGGAACATCCCGAAGGTTCCTGAGGATCTGCACCAACACCGCTGCCTGCATCTGGTTGACCCATTGTTTACCGACAGCTGGACCTTTCGTGATGATGAGGGCGAGCAAGTCATCCGCCCTGGTAACGTATTTCAGGTCAACGTGGCCGAGGCCATGGCGAAGGCCGCCGAGGCCGGGCTTGGAATCTGCCTGCTGCCTGATTATGTGGCGGTGGGTTCTTACCAGCGCGGCTCACTGGTGCGCCTGCTGCCGCATTATCGGCTGCATGAAAAAAACATCTATGCACTCTACCCTTCCCGGCGATTTCTGGATGCCAAGGTCAAGACCTGGGTCGAGTTTTTGAAAGAAGAGATACCCAAAGTGCTTGAAAGACACCAGGCCATCGTCGATGACCCGGCGCATTGGGCTTAGACGACTTGAACCGCCGTGCGCAGATGCTCGCGCAAGGCGATGGCGGTGCGATCAAACTCCAGTGGTGTCACTGAAATACCACCCTGGGTGACCACGCGGGTTTCGGTATCCAGCGCTTCCGGGTGCTGGTGGCGAGTGATGCTGAGCCAGTAATACTTGGCTTCGCGAAAGTCGGTACGCTCGATGGCTTCCACCCCGTCCATGCGACCGGCGCCCTGGCGGGTGATCTGGATCGGGCCGGCCTCATCGGCAGGCACGTCAGGGAAGTTGATGTTCAGGCACGCCGACTGCTCCCAGCCCTTGCCCAATAGTTGCCGGATAACACCAGGAGCCAGTGCACGGGCCGTTTCCCAGCGTACCGAGCTGCGGCGGGTAAAGTACTGGCTCAAGGCGATGGATGGAACGCCCATCAACAAGCCCGTCATGGCAGCACCCACGGTTCCTGAAAACAGGGTTTCAACCCCAAGGTTGGCACCTTTGTTGATGCCGGAGAGCAACAGCTGCGGGGGTTTATCCAACAACTGCTGCAAGGCCATCGCGACACAGTCTGCCGGTGTTCCTGAAACCGAAAAACGCCGCTCGCCACGTTTTGTGACGCGCAAGGGGTGGTGAATACTGATTGCCGTGGATATACCGCTCTGGTCATGGTCAGGCGCCACGACCCACACTTCGTCCGCCAACTCACGGGCCACCGCTTCCAGCACTGCAAGGCCTGGTGCGTCGATCCCGTCGTCGTTGGTGATCAAGATTCGTTCGAGTCGAGCGTCTGGCATGAGGGGGCTCCTTGTGTGGGATGAAGCAGCTGCAAGCTATCAGATAAAACTAGCTTGATGCTTGCAGCTTGCAGCTTGCAACTATCCCTTAAATTCCCTGCAGGGCCAGATCCATCGCGAAATAAGTCAGGATCATGTCGGCACCGGCACGCTTGATCGACCCAAGGCTCTCGCGAACGACGCGGGCCTCGTCGATGGCCCCGGCCTGGGCGCCAAACTTGATCATCGCGTATTCGCCGCTCACCTGGTAAGCCGCCAATGGCAGATGCGAGGCCTGGCGGATATCGCGAATAATGTCCAGATAGGCACCGGCAGGCTTGACCATCAGCACATCTGCGCCTTCCTGCTCGTCCAGCAATGACTCACGGATTGCTTCACGGCGATTCATCGGGTTCATCTGATAAGACTTGCGGTCGCCCTTGAGCGCGCTGCCCCCAGCTTCACGGAACGGGCCATAGAGGGCCGAGGCAAACTTGGTGGAGTACGCCATGATCGAGGTGTCGGTAAACCCTGCACCGTCCAGGGCGCTGCGGATGGCCTGCACCTGGCCGTCCATGGCCGCTGATGGCGAGATAAAGTCGGCACCGGCCGCTGCGGCGGCAACTGCCTGCTTGCCCAGGTTGATCAGGGTCGCGTCATTGTCGACGCCGTGGTCATGCATCACGCCGCAATGGCCGTGGGAGGTGTATTCACAAAAGCAGGTGTCGCTCATCACCACCATGTCCGGCGCGGCATCCTTGCTGATACGCACCATGCGCGACACCAGGCCATCTTCACGCATGGCATCGCTGCCGGTTGCGTCCAGATGATGGGACACACCGAACAGCATCACCGACTTGATACCCGCACGGGCGTAACGCTCGATTTCACCGGCCAGTTTTGACTCGGGAATACGCATCACACCGGGCATGCTGGTGATCGGCACAAAATCGTCGATCTCTTCTTCGACAAAAATCGGCAGCACCAGATCATTCAGGCTGAATTCGGTTTCCTGAAACATGTCGCGAAGGGTCTGGGAGCGGCGCAGGCGGCGCGGACGTACAGCGGGGAACTGGTTAGGCATCATGGTTCCTGATGGGCAGATTCAAAAAACAGACGAGCCTTGGCTCAATGGCGCAACAAATACAGGATTGATCCTGCAATTGCAAAACATCCGCCCGGCCTGCGGCCGGTGGTCGCGGGGTGTTTCTTGTGGGAAATGCCGGGGCTGACAGCTACACCTCATTGCCTGTATCGCGAGCGAGCCCGCGCACAGGCCAGGGCAATCGGTCATATGCTTGAACATTTCGTTAAAAAGCGTAACATTGCCGACCATGATACTCGAACAGCTCAAAGCCCTGGGCAATGACACTCGCATGCAAATGATGGAGTGGCTCAAAGACCCGCTCAGCAATTTCCCGCCTCAGGATCACGGTGATCCTGCCATCGGCGTGTGCGTGACCCATCTGCAGCACAAGGCCGGATTGTCGCCCTCTACTGCTTCGGCGCATTTGGCTATCTTGCAGCGCGCCGGCTTCGTCCTGACCACCCGCATCGGCAAGTGGACCTACTACCGACGCAATGAACAGGCGATCGATGACTTTGCGGCTAGGCTGAAAATCGAGTTGTAATTTTTAATTATACATTTCGTTATTTCGCGCAATGTAAAAATATGAGGAAGCCCCATGAGCACCAAAGCAATTTTCGTCCAACCTGGCGGCGGTTATGACAATGTAGTGGTTGGCAGCAGTGAAGCGCGCGCCCCCGGGAACGGCGAAATCACTGTACGTTTGCACGCCAACTCACTGAACTACCATGATTTTGCTGTCGTAAGCGGCATGTGGGGTCCGAGCGAAAATCGCATCCCCATGGCCGATGGCGCTGGCGAAGTAATTGCCGTTGGCGCCGATGTCAGCGAATTCAAGGTGGGAGATTCGGTGGTCAGCACCTTCTTCCCGGACTGGATCGACGGCACCCCTCTGGTGGAAGGTTTTGTTACCGTACCCGGTGATGGCATCGACGGTTATGCCCGCGAGCAGGTAACCGCCAAAGCCACGTCCTTCACCCTGGCACCCACCCGCTGGAGCCATGCCGAAGCGTCAACCCTGACTACAGCCGGCCTGACCGCATGGCGCGCATTGATGGCCGACGATTCGCTCAAGCCGGGCGACACGGTATTGGTGCAAGGCACCGGCGGTGTTTCGATTTTCGCCCTGCAGTTCGCCAAGATGGCCGGTGCAACGGTCATTGCCACCTCCTCCAGCGATGAAAAACTGGAGCGCCTCAAAGCGCTGGGCGCAGACCACGTGATCAACTACCGCAAGGACACCCACTGGGGTGAAACCGCCCTGGCCCTCACCGGCGGGCGCGGTGTTGACCACATTATTGAAGTCGGCGGCCCTGCGACACTTGAACAGTCGATGATTGCCATCCGTGTGGGCGGGCATATCTCGATCATCGGCATCCTCAGCGGCGTTAGCGGCGTTAGCGGCGCAATGAACTTTGTCCCGATGCTGGTCAAGCAAGCCCGCCTGCAAGGCGTGCTGGTCGGTAGCCGCAGCCAGCAGCAAGACATGATTCGCGCCATCAATGCCAACGGCATGCGCCCTGTAATAGATCGCCACTTCCCCCTGACGGACATTGTCGAGGCTTTCAAGTACCAGGAAACCAACCAGCATTTCGGCAAGATCATTCTGGACATCTAACCGCGACATCGCCGATGGCGCATTGACAGTGCGTCATCGGCTTCTCTAGATTCAGGCTTTTGCCCAGAGAGCCGAGTCTGATGAGCCTTGAATCCGTACGCGCATTTTTTCACGCCAACGCCCCTGACCTGCACATCATCGAATTGGCCACCAGCACCGCGACGGTCGCTCTGGCGGCCGAGGCCCATGGGGTGGAACCTGGTCAAATCGCCAAAACCCTGGCCTTTCGCGTCGGCGAACGCAACGTTCTGCTGGTGGCCCGCGGCGATGCACGTATCGATAACAAAAAAATCAAGGATGCCCTGGGCAGCAAAGCCAAAATGCTCGATGCCGAAACCGTCGTTGCCTTGACCAGCCATCCGGTGGGGGGTGTTTGCCCATTCGGCTTGGCCACCGATCTTGCCGTGTACTGCGATATTTCCCTGCAAAGCTTTAGCGAAGTCATGCCTGCAGCCGGGGCCACGCATACGGCGGTGAAAATTTGCCCGACACGCATGGCGGATCTGGTTAACGCGCAATGGGTCGATGTGTGTCAGCCCCTACCTGCCGCCTGAATTCCAGGAAAAGGCTCTGGAACGGGCATCTGCGCGAGGTTGATTGTCTGACAATGTAGAAAATACAGTTGCGATCGATTATCATCCGCTGTTCGCGCAGCATCCTGCAACCGTCTATCAACATAACTAAAACGTCGCAGGGTGCTGTTTCAAGGGAACGACCTGAGGCGCTCATGCACCGCTTTACTTTCAGCAAATCATTGATTTGCGCAACACTGGGGATCGTCAGCCTGCCGTCTTACGCGGCATTGCAACCGGCGTCAGAGGCTGCTCTGGCTGGCGAAACAGCAAAAAACTGCCATTTCAACAAAGACACCAGCACCGACTGCACTACCACGTACCGCTATACCATCCTGACCAACAATGGCCGCGAGATGCTGTCGCGCATCGACTTCAGCTTCCCCGAAACGGATCGGCTGGAGATCATTGACGCCCAGTCGACACAACCCGGTGGCAAACCGGTCGCGCTGGCCCCCTCGCAAATCGATACGCGCATGGCCCCCAACCCCGACCAGGGTTTTCAGCGAGCGCGGCAAACATCGATCGCTTTCCCCAACCTGCGCATCGGCACCCGTATCATGTACACCGTGCGTGAGCATACGGTGGCGAAACCGCTGATGGAGCACTTCCACTACCCGATGATGTTCGGCCCTGCCCCCGTGCGCTCGGATGCCTTCAAAAGCACGTTCACCGCTGAGCAGCCGATGGTCTGGCGCAGTGAGTTGATGGAGGACTTTACCTTCAACCCCTCTTCCGACAACAAGACCCTGGTGATCGAGCAGCAAAAACCGCGCTTCGTGAACTACATCAACGAAGCCGGCAACGCCTATATCCGCCAGATGCCACGGGTTGAAATCGCCAGTTCCAGCCAGGTGCAGGATCACTTCGGCAACCTCGCCGCGCGGTATCAGCAAATCCTCGGCGCCAGCCTGCCTGCGGGCGCCGCCAAGGTTGTTTCGGGCCTCAAGGGTTTGCCTGCCGCCGGGCGAGTGTCAGGCGTGATGCAGTACATCCACGAGCAATACCGTTATATGGGTGACTGGCGCGCCACAGATCGTGGCTATGTACCCTTTACCTTAAAGGAGATCGAAGAGCGCGGTTACGGCGATTGCAAAGACCTGTCCGTATTGCTGACTGCCATGTTGAAGGCCAGCGACATAACCGCGCAAACCGCCTGGGTCAGCCGTGGCAGCAACCCGCTTGGCCTGTTGCTGCCTGGCACAGGCGCAGCCAATCACGCCATCGTCAAGGCTCAAGTCAACGGCCAGGTCTGGTGGCTGGACCCTACCAACCCGGTGTTTATGCCGGGGCGCAGCATGCCCGATATCCAGAATCGCTGGGCACTGGTCATCGATGCCGAAGGCAAGGTGTACCAGGACCATATTCCGGAAGAACAGCCGAGCCTGAGCATGGGCGTGAAGAAGTTCGAACACTTCAATCGTGATGGCCAGGCCCGCACCACGGCTGAAGTACAGATGGGGCAAATGACGCTGATGCAGCTCAGCTACGCCGACACAGACTCCGGGGTCAGTGCCACCGACCTGAACCTGTGCAACCATTTCGGCAAGGAAATCGGCGACTGCAAGATCAGTCGCGAGAAAACCGGCTTTGTCGTACCCGAGCGATACAAGGTGCAGGCCACGCTGACCAACCTTCGGCCACTGGAAAACCTCTCCGGGCAGCAGGTATACAAACCCGCCTTTGCGAGCGAGCGCTGGGACAGCCTGATGAACTATCGCCGCACCGGTCAGCTGGCGGATTTGTACATGGCCGATCCGGAGACAGTCACCTACGACATCACCCTGTCAGGGGCCGAGGTTGGCAAGGAGATCAAGACCTGCAAGGTGAACTCGCCGTGGTTTGATATGGAGCTGAGCAGCAAGCGCAGCAAAGAGGAGTACCGTTACCTGTACTCCATGACGCAAAAGCACAGCTGGTTGAGCCATGACGAAATCATGAGCGCGCCATTCGAAGCAATGCTCCAGCAAGCCCGTGCCTGCAACGAAAACATGCAGCAAGTGGTGCAACTGGTCACCCGCAGCTGAGTGCTTTGCGCTGAGCCACAAAAAAGCCCGACCCCATTGCGGGGTCGGGCTTTTTATTGGCTTAGGCGATGGCGGTATCGACCAGTACCTGCGCTTCCTCAACCAGACGGCTGAGGTGCTCGTCGCCGATAAAGCTCTCGGCGTAGATCTTGTAGATATCTTCAGTGCCCGAAGGGCGTGCAGCAAACCAGCCGTTTTCAGTCATGACCTTGAGCCCGCCGATGGCCTGATTGTTGCCCGGTGCATGGCTGAGGATTTGAGTGATCGGCTCACCTGCCAGCGTGGTCGACTTGACCTGCCCGGGCGACAGCTTGCCCAACAGCGCTTTTTGCTGCGGGGTGGCCTTGGCATCGACACGGGTGGAGAACGGCTGGCCCAGCTCTTCGGTCATTTTCTGGTACAGCTGAGAAGGGTCGCGACCGGTACGCGCCGTCATTTCAGCAGCCAGCAACGACGGAATCAGGCCGTCCTTGTCGGTCGACCAGACGCTGCCGTCCAGACGCAGGAACGAGGCGCCGGCGCTTTCTTCGCCGCCAAACCCCAGCGAGCCTTCAAACAGACCATCGGCAAACCACTTGAAGCCTACCGGCACTTCATACAGGCGACGATCCAGACGCGCGGCTACCCGGTCAATCAGGCCGCTGCTAACCACGGTTTTGCCCACGGCGGCATCGGCGCGCCATTGCGGCCGGTTGCGGAACAGGTAGTCGATGGACACAGCCAGGTAGTTGTTCGGGGCCAAAAGACCGCCCGATGGCGTAACAATGCCGTGACGGTCGTGATCCGGATCACAGGCAAACGCCACGTCGAAGCGTTCTTTCAGGCCGATCAGGCCCTGCATGGCGTAGCTGGAAGACGGGTCCATGCGGATCCGGCCATCCCAGTCCACGCACATAAAGCGGAACGTCGGGTCGACCGAGGTGTTCACCACGTCCAGATCAAGGCCGTAGTGTTCGCCGATCGCCGACCAGTAGCGCACACCTGCGCCACCCAGCGGATCTACGCCCAGGCGCAGATTGGCGCCGCGCAGGATGTCCATGTCGATCACGTTTTTCAGATCGGCAACATAGGTATTCAAGTAATCATGACGATGGGTAGTGCTGGCTTTAAGGGCCTGCTCGTAGCTTATGCGCTTGACCCCGGCCAGCAGGGCCGCGAGCAGTTCATTGGCCTTGGCTTCAATCCACTTGGTGACATCGGTATCAGCCGGGCCGCCATTGGGCGGGTTGTACTTGAAACCGCCGCTTTCTGGCGGGTTGTGTGAAGGCGTAATCACCACGCCATCAGCCAGCCCGCTGGTGCGGCCACGGTTGTAGCAAATGATTGCGTGGGAAATCGCTGGCGTCGGGGTGTATTCGTCGTCAGCGGCTATCATGGTTTCGACGCCATTGGCGGCAAATACTTCCAGAGCACTGGCGCCGGCAGGGGTAGACAGCGCATGGGTGTCGATACCGACAAACAGCGGCCCGTTGATTCCCTTCATTTGACGATACAGGCAAATGGCCTGGCTGATAGCAAGTACATGCCACTCATTGAAGCTCAGTTCAAATGAACTGCCGCGGTGCCCTGAAGTACCAAAGGCGACACGCTGGGTCGTGATGGCTGCATCGGGTTGACCGGTGTAATAAGCGGTCACCAGTCGCGGAATATCGACCAGCAACTGAGCCGGGGCCGGCTTGCCCGCAAGAGGACTGAGTGTCATGCAAAACCTCGGTAAATTAATGATTCGCAGGAAAAAAAGCAGTTTACTGGCTGTTCGACCCTGGTGCGAAGTAATCTATCCGTACCCGGTGGCCGAACGGGCACTTTAATCGACTGTTAGTTGTCTGAAGTTGATCCCGGGCAGGTTGTTTAATTCAACTGTAGGTATATTTTTAGCTCTGAAATAAGGAAAGCACCATGAAATCACTGGTGATCAGCGCAGCCGTATTACTGTCTTTGAGTACGCTGTGCAGCGTGGCCAACGCCGCCAAACTGGAAGATGTCGCTCCCTATCCAAAAGCCGAAGCAGGCTTTAGCCGTCAGGTCATTCATTTGCCCAAGCAAAAGAATGAAGACGACTACAAGGTACAGATCATCGCGGGCAAGACCCTGCAGGTTGACTGCAACCAGCAGCGTCTTGGCGGTAAGCTGGAAGAAAAAACCCTCAAGGGTTGGGGCTACCCGATGTATCGCCTGAACAAGGTCAGCGGGCCCATGAGCACAATGATGGCTTGCCCTGAAGGCAAGGCGCATCCCGAGTTTGTGCCGGTGGTCGGTGAAGGCTTTATGCTGCGTTACAACAGCAAACTGCCGATCGTGGTGTATGTGCCCAAGGATATTGAAGTGCGCTACCGTATCTGGTCGGCCTCCAAGCAGATCAAGCAGGCTGTGAGCGAGTAAGCGCTTTTATTTTTCATTGTGAGAGCTGGCTTGCCTGCGATGCAGACGACGCGGCTGAACGGTCAGACCGCGTTGATGCCATCGCGGGCAAGCCCGCTCCCACATTGATGAGTGTTATTGCAACCCCACGCGATACAGCATGCCGTCATCCTCATCGGTCAATACATATAAATAGCCATCAGGGCCTTGGCGCACATCGCGGATACGGGCATTGAGATCGCCGAGCATGCGCTCTTCATGCACCACCTTGTCACCGCTCAGTTGCAGGCGTATCAGGTCCTTGTCTGCCAGGGCGCCAATAAACAGACTGTGCTGCCAGGGTTTGAAGCGATCTGAATCATAAAAAGCCATGCCGCTGATACCCGGGGATTTTTCCCATATGTGGTGCGGAACCACAGTGCCTTCGACGATTTTGCCCTGAGCTTCCGGAATCGGCTTGGAAGAGTAGTCAATCCCGTGGGTTGCCAGCGGCCAACCGTAGTTTTTACCGCGCTCGATCAGGTTGATTTCGTCGCCCCCCTTTGGCCCGTGTTCGTGGGTCCACAGGGTCCCGGTCCAGGGATTCAGCGCCGCGCCTTGCTGATTGCGATGGCCGTATGACCAGATTTCCGGCCTTACCCCCTGCTGCCCTGTGAAAGGGTTGTCCTTGGGCACACGCCCGTCAGGGTAAATGCGCGCAATCTTGCCTTGCAGCTTGTCCAGATCCTGTGAGGTCGGACGCTGGTTGTTTTCCCCAAGGGCGATAAACAAGTAGCCATCGCGATCGAACACCAGCCGTGAGCCGAAGTGGTTACCGGTAGAGAGCTTCGGCTGCTGGCGAAAGATCACTTCAAAGTTGCTCAATCGGGTCAAATCATCCGACAAGCGCCCACGCCCCACCGTGGTACCGGCCTTGCCGTCTGCACCACCTTCGGCGTACGACAGATACACCAACCGGTCTTCACCGAAGCTGGGCGACAACACCACATCGAGCAGGCCACCCTGCCCCTTGGCCCACACTTGCGGCACACCTGAAAGCGGTGCGGACAATTTACCGTCAGGGCTCAAAACTCGCAGATTGCCCGCCCGCTCGGTAATCAGCATGCCTTGCCTGTCGGGCAAAAAGGCCAGTGCCCAGGGATGATCGAGCCCTTCGACCACCGGCGTGACGGTAACGGCCCCGGACTCGGAAACAAACGTATTCTGCCCATCGGCATGGGCCGTGAACGCCATACCGAGCAGCGAAGTGGCACACATTGTGGCCAGCAGGGTTTTTCTCAACATCAACTATTCCTTGTTCGTTTAAGGTTTGTCCCGCGGCTGCAATGAGGGTGCGGTCGGCTTGATTGTCGGTGGCACTGGCGGGTTACGCGGGTAACCATTGCCTATTTTGCCGTTATCAATACCCTGGCCACTTGCCCCCGGCACGGAAGCACCGGTGCCCTGACGGCTGTTGGGGTTGATACGGCGGATGGGGTTGTTAACAGGCGGGGTGTTGGTGATCGGGGTGTTTTGCGCCAGCTGCTGATACTGAGCCGGCAAAGGTTCTGAAAGGGGTTGCGCCTGTAGCTGGGTGGCGAGTACACCCCCCAGCAGCAGGAATGCAAAACTGGTTCTGAACGTGTTCATCACGCCCTCCGTTTTTGATCGACCTTGAACCTTTGAGGGCCCTGCGCGTAACAGGTTCGATTGCAAGGTGTACAAAACGTGTCAGCTATCGGTTTCAGGGCCGATCACAATCACCGTCGAGTCTCTGGCTTGCGCCAGCAATGCCTCGCGGCAAACCTGATAACAATCTTCGATATGGCCATTGCCCACCAGTTTCATCACACCAAAACTGATGGTTGCCGCCACGGCCTGCCCCACAAAAGGGACAAAGCGAACCACGGATTTGGTCGCCACTTTGGTGCCCATCTTGCGGACCAGGGACATGACCAGCGTACGGCTGATGAATTTGCCGATCACTTCACTGCCAATACCACTGACAGCCACCACGATCAGACGCTTGGAACGTGAGTCCATCTGTTCGATCTGATGTGGGGTAAGGCCGAACTTGCTGTTGATGGCCGGCAGCATTTCAACCAGCAACGCGACATCCGTACCGATATCAAGCCCCGGGATGGGGATCGCAGCCGCACCTGCCGAGACGGCCGAGCGCTTGGTGACCATGGAACGGCACTCGTCACGAATACGGTCAAGCTCAGCTAATGACTTGATTAACATAGGGTTCCCCGACAGATAGAGATAAAAAAAGCCTAGTCTACTACGCCCTTTTGACCAGTAAGGCAGGCCTGTCTTTATGTAGAGGGGTTACAGCGCAGGAAATTCACAACGGCGAGGAGGTTATTGGCCGCATACGGGCCAGGATTGCACCGCAGAGGCCTGTACTCGCGTGAAGTACAGGCCGGGTTTGGGTTAAACGTCTTTTTTGACTTTTGCCCACTCAGCCTTGAGCTTGGAGACGAAGGATTCTTTAGGGGTTTCCTTGCAGGCCGTCACCACCAAAGGAGTGATTTTGGCGATACCGTCTACATCCAGCACCGCATCTTCAACTTTGCCCTGTTTGTTGATGGCTTCGCCCAGGCCAACGGCGGTCGGCTGGAAGCTCTCATCCACGGCCAGGAAATCCGCGCACGTCCATTTTGCGACGGGTTGTTTGGTTTCAGCTTGTGCAAGTGTGGAAAGTGCCGCCAAACCCACAACGCCAACTAACAAAATGTGCTTTTTCATATGCCAATATCCCTATTATCAACGATTAAGTAACATTAGTTCTGCCGCAAACAACATAGTAGTGGATGGTGTATCTGTCTATTGTTGCGACAGAATCACCTTCATTGCCTTCTCCTTGGCTGCGTTCCCGAACACCTCGTAAGCCTGGAGGATGTCTGTGAGCGCAAAGCGGTGCGTAATCAGCTTGCCCGCATCGATTTTTCCGGACTGCACGGTTTTCAGGAGCAGAGGGGTGGTATTGGTATTGACCAGCCCGGTTGAAATTGTGACGTTCTGGATCCACAATTTTTCAAGGTGCAACTCGACACTTTTGCCATGTACGCCCACGTTGGCGATGCTGCCGCCCGGGGCTATCACTGATTGGCAGGTGTCAAACGAGGCAGGAATACCCACCGCTTCAATCGCAACATCCACCCCGACGCCATGGGTCAGCTCAAAAATACGTTCAACCGCGTTTTGCGTATTGATATCGATGATATCCGTGGCCCCAAAACGCTTGGCGACCTCAAGCCGGTTTGTATCACCATCCACCATGATCAATTGGGCCGGCGAGTAAAATTGCGCGGTCAACAACGCTGCCATACCAACCGGCCCTGCCCCCACGATCACTACACTGTCGCCGGGCTTGACCTTGCCCGCGAGCACGCCAATTTCAAAACCGGTGGGCAAGATGTCACTGAGCATCACCAGAGCTTCTTCATCAGCCCCGGCGGGAACTGGGTACAGACTGTTATCTGCGTGGGGAATGCGTACTTTTTCGGCCTGGGTTCCGTTAATCAAGTGCCCCAGAATCCAGCCTCCATCCGCACAGTGGGAATACATCTGACGTCGACAATTGGCGCAGCTGCCACACGAGGTGATGCAGGATATCAATACATGATCGCCGGGCTTGAAATTGCGCACGGCCGAGCCGACCGCTTCAACCACCCCCACACCTTCATGCCCCAAAACCGTGCCGCGGGTCACTTCGGGAACATCGCCTTTGAGAATGTGCAGATCGGTGCCACAAATGGTGGTGTGCAGGATGCGCACAATGGCATCGGTCGGCTTGTCGATGACCGGATCGGGGATCTCGGCCCAGGCTTTTTCGCCGGGCCCCTGGTAGGTGAGCGCTTTCATGATGGCCTTCCTTTACCTGATCAAAAATCATCCGTGGCTGCCACTCAGGTCCCCCTGTCTGGCAGCCGCCAAAATCACTGATGCAGTTAAGCAGCCTTTTTCTGCTGTGCCCTTGCCACAGGTCACAAAAAGGGTTTTCGGACTAACGGTGCGGGTGCACGGTAAATGACACCAGTTTCACTACAATGGGCCGCACCACCAGGATGCACAGGAACGCAACCGGCATTGCCAGCTGATAAGCATGAAGCGCATTGCTCAGGTAATCTTCCTCAATGCCGGAGTTGGCTGCGGTGATTACCAAGGACATCAGAAAGGCCATGATCGTCGACATGTAGAAAGCAAAGACATAAGGCGTAGCCCGCGCGGAGAGCTTCATGCGCTTCGACGAAAGTACGGCGCTGGATGTTTTGGAGGTCATAAAAGGCCTTTTTTGAGCATGTAATAAAGAGATGACGCACCTTAGCAAGATCAAAAACGGTCAACTAGACGTTCTAGGACACTTACTTTATAAAGAAAATCTTACGAATAACCTGTAGAGCCCCTCATGAATCTGCTCGCGGCGATTGCCAGCTTTATTAAAGTGGTCGAAACGGGGTCCATCGTGGGCGCGGCAAAAAATCTGGGGCTCAGTGCCGCCGCCGTCAGCCAGACCATCAACCGCCTGGAGGAGCACCTTGGCGCTCGGTTGCTGCACCGCACCACGCGCAGTATGGCGCTGACAGAAAGCGGTGCGTTGTACTACGCAAGAGTCAGACGCGTCGCTGCAGACCTTGAGTCTGCACAAATGGCCATCAGCGCTGGCGAGACAGAACTGCAAGGGCGTTTGTGCATTGCATCGACCTCCGCGTTCGGCCGCCATGTACTGGCTCCCTTGATTGCCGGTTTTGCGGCACGCCACCCGCGCCTGCGCCTTGAACTGTGCACCACTGACGGCAAAATAAACCATATCCAGGACGGTATTGACCTGAGCCTGCGGATCAAGCCGCAGCTGGAAGAAGGCATTGTTGCGCGAAAGATCGCTTCAGTACCTTTTGTGGTGTGCGCCTCCCCTGCCTATCTGGAGCGGGCCGGTATCCCACGCAGCCCTGAAGATCTTCAGAGGCATGCCTGCCTGGCCTTTCGCTATCCGCTTGACGGGCGCTTGTTGCGCTGGGGGTTTTTCCGCGAGGGGGAGCATTACTATGTAGCGCTGAACTTCACGGCTATCAGTGACGATATCGACGCACTGACCCAAATGGCCATTTACGGTGCCGGGATTGCCCGCCTGGCAGAGTTCGTGGCTGCCCCCCATGTCGATTCAGGCCGGCTGATTGCACTGCTCAAACACAGTCACGACTCGAGCCAGTCCTGCGTCGAGCCACTGGATATTTATGCCTGCGTACAGGATCGCTCTGCCCTGACGGCCAAGGTCAAAGCGTTCATGGATTATTTGACGGAGAACCTGGACAAGAGATGGCTTAGTGCTACTACCCCAATAACAACCGCCAACTTGCACTCACTTTCAGCTGCGCACTAAAAAAGTGCAAAACTCGTTTAGATGACCATCTAAATTTAATACATTCGAAACAATTTAGTGCAGCTAAAACTTGAGCATGGCGACATTCCTTGCCAGAAAAACACCCTCATACGGAGTAGTCCATTTATCCAAAAGTGCTGATACACTCAAAATATAAAATCTTTCAAGGATGAATAAGATGAGTACTGTAACTAAGCGCGGCTGGAAATGGGCTTATCGCAAGATGCGCGACCTGCACTGCACGCGGCCTTCGGCCTTCTACCGAGCGACCTTGTACGTACTGCGCGGCGATACGGGGACCTTTATGTGTGAACTCACCCGTAAAAAAATCCGCATCAGCCGCTGATGCTGCCCACTTTATAAACTTGCAGCATTGCTTACTAACACTGCAATTCAGGGCATGGCTTTTAAATTGTTCACCCCTACAAATCAAAGGCATTGATTGTCTCTTTGAATGATTGACCTCTGCACGAACTTCGCCCGACTACCGGGGCTTGCAGTTCCAAGGTGTGCATAAAGCACCCTATGAGTGACGCTGCCCACCATGATTGAATATGGGCCTTTCGCAAGATGCGCCGCTCATTCACATCGGCTTTCTACAGGGCAACCCTGTAGGCCATACGCGGAAATACCGGCAGATTTGCCTGCAAAAAAACCCTATGCAAATTCGTATTTGCCGCTGACGGCTTCTCATAGCCTCCATTAAAAGCAGGCTTCTCACGGGCCAGGCGAAATCCTTGGGCCGCTTGCGCTTCAAAGAGAGGTACCTGTCATACCAAACCAGGGTTTTGTGCAGTCAGCCAGCAAACACACTGAATCAGATGCCCGGTGCCATACAACTGTAGCCATACCTATGAGACAATACGCTCAATGTCCGGTTTGAATCCCGCCTTCATTTCCCAGCAGTTTGGCCATAGCGTCCAAATGTTGCTGTCAACGTATGCGCATTGGTTCGACTCAAGCTCAGATTGGAGCGAGCTGGAAAAGCTCCAAATTGGTCCCATATGGGTACCGGCTGAAACCAGCGAACTCTAAGCTATTGATAGGTAAAGTAATTGATCTCCACAGCAAATATCACGATGCAGTTCGGCGCAAAGCCGCTATTCGAGAACGTTTCAGTAAAATTTGGCGCCGGTAACCGCTACGGCCTGATCGGTGCCAACGGTTGCGGCAAGTCCACCTTCATGAAGATCCTCGGTGATGACCTTGAGCCGTCCGGCGGCCAGGTCATGCTGGAGCCGAACGTGCGTCTGGGTAAATTGCGCCAGGACCAGTTCGCCTACGAAGAATTCACCGTGATCGATACCGTGATCATGGGTCACGAAGAGCTGTGGAAGGTCAAGGCCGAGCGCGATCGCATTTATTCGCTGCCGGAAATGACTGAAGAAGACGGCATGGCCGTAGCCGAACTCGAAACCGAGTTCGCTGAAATGGACGGTTACACCGCCGAATCCCGTGCCGGCGAGCTGTTGCTGGGCCTGGGTATCGGTATCGAGCAGCATTTCGGCCCGATGAGCGAAGTGTCGCCAGGCTGGAAACTGCGCGTATTGCTGGCTCAGGCACTGTTCTCCGATCCTGAAGTAATGCTGCTCGACGAACCCACCAACCACCTGGATATCAACACCATCCGCTGGCTGGAAAACATTCTGACCCAGCGCAACAGCCTGATGATCATCATCTCCCACGACCGTCACTTCCTGAACAGCGTGTGCACCCACATGGCTGACCTGGACTACGGCGAGTTGCGTCTGTTCCCGGGCAACTATGACGAGTACATGACCGTCGCGACCCAGTCGCGCGAGCAACTGCTGTCGGAAAACGCCAAGAAGAAAGCGCAGATCAACGAACTGCAAGCGTTCGTCAGCCGCTTCTCGGCCAACGCCTCGAAATCCAAGCAGGCCAGCTCCCGCGCCAAGGCAATCGACAAGATCACCCTGGCCGAGGTCAAGCCTTCGAGCCGTGTCAGCCCGTTCATTCGCTTCGAGCAGAACAAGAAGCTGCACCGTCAGGCTGTGATTGTCGAGCAAATGGCCAAAGGCTTTGATGGCAAGACTCTGTTCAAGGACTTCAGCTTCACCGTTGAAGCCGGCGAGCGCGTTGCGATCATTGGCCCGAACGGTATTGGCAAAACCACCCTGCTGCGCACCCTGGTCAACGAACTGACCCCGGATGCCGGTACGGTGAAGTGGACTGAAGCCGCCGAACTGGGCTACTACGCCCAGGATCACGCTCACGATTTCGAAGACGACATGACCCTGTTCGACTGGATGGGCCAATGGACCCAGGGCGAACAAATGGTGCGCGGTACTTTGGGCCGCATGCTGTTTTCCAACGATGACATCCTCAAGTCGGTCAAGGTTATTTCCGGTGGTGAGCAAGGTCGCATGCTGTTCGGCAAGTTGATCCTGCAAAAGGCCAACGTGCTGGTCATGGACGAACCGACCAACCACTTGGACATGGAATCCATCGAGGCGCTGAACCTGGCACTCGAGAACTACCCGGGCACCCTGGTATTCGTCAGCCATGACCGTGAGTTCGTATCCTCCCTGGCCACTCGTATTATCGAGCTGAGCCCAAGCGGCGTGATCGACTTCAGCGGCACCTACGATGACTACCTGCGCAGCCAGGGCGTTACGTTCTGATTCAGGCACTGCCTGATCAGCTATAACGAAAACCCCGTCCTGGTGATGGGGTTTTTCGTTTCTGGCCTTTAGCCACTCGCGTGAGGCCTGATACAGCGCAGCGCCTTTATCGCGAGCAAGCCCGCTCCCACAGGCTGTGTGCGTGGGCCAATATTACCGTTAGCCTGCTTTCTTTTATCCCGGGGCCGCGCCATCATGTCGGTTACCGATCGCCAGCCGGACTCCCCGCTAATGCCCGCGCAACACCCTTCCCCTGCAAGCTCCCTGTCGATCACCCTGCAGATCCTGTCGATCGTGTTCTACACCTTTATTGCCTTTATCTGTATTGGCTTGCCGATAGCCGTTTTGCCGAGCTATGTGCATGACCAACTGGGCTTCAGTGCGATCGTCGCAGGGCTGGCCATTGCGTCGCAGTATCTGGCCACCCTGCTGAGCCGCCCCTCAGCCGGGCGACTGGTCGACAGCATCGGCACCAAGCCCGCCATCGTGTATGGCTTGACCGGCATCGCCATCAGCGGCGTGCTCACGTCCCTGGCCGTAGCGCTGCAAGACTGGCCACTGTTGAGCCTGGGCGTTTTGATTGTCGGCCGGGTATTTCTCGGCATTGCCCAGGGCCTGATCGGTGTCGGCACCATCACCTGGGGCATTGCCCAGGTGGGATCTCAACATACCGCCAGAGCTATCGGCTGGAATGGCATTGCGTCCTATGGCGCGATCGCCATTGGCGCGCCTCTGGGCGTGGTGATGGTCGACCGGCTGGGCTTTGCCATGCTGGGTGTAACCCTGTTGCTGCTGGCGCTGGCAGCCTTGGGGCTGATTCGCAAAAAACCGGCAATCCCGGCGGTCGCTGGCGTGCGCCTGCCCTTTTGGTCAGTGTTTGGCCTGATTGCTCCCTATGGCATCAGCCTGACCCTGGCCTCTATTGGCTATGGCACGCTGACCACCTTTATCACCCTGTTTTATATTGACCAGGGCTGGGACGGGGCTGCGTATTGCCTGTCAGTATTTGGTGTGTGTTTTATCCTGGGCCGCCTGATCTTTACCAACAGCATCAGCCGCTTTGGTGGCTACAACGTGGCGATTGCCTGCATGAGCATCGAAACGCTGGGGCTGGTCATGCTGTGGCTGGCACCCAGCACCGCATTTGCCCTGGCAGGGGCAGGGTTGACCGGCTTTGGCTTGTCCCTGGTGTACCCGGCCCTGGGTGTCGAAGCGGTCAAGCAAGTGCCTGTTTCCAGCCGCGGCGCCGGGTTAAGTGCCTATGCCGTGTTTTTTGACCTGGCACTGGCCATCGCGGGGCCGATCATGGGGGTTATTGCGCTGAACATGGGGTACCCGTGGATATTCTTCAGTGCAGCGGTGATGTGCATTCTGGGATTACTGTTGAGCGTTTGGTTGTCAAACCGAAAAACGCGTTAAAACTTCTTCTGACATGGCGAACTGATTACGCTCAGTAATAATCGGAAAAAGTTAAATCGTTTAGCCATCATTGTGCGAAGAGCACTTAGGGATATTATTTTCTGCGCTGTAATACCAATTATTTTGGATAACACTGCAGAGTATCATATGAAAAAGTATCTAACGATAATGGCAGTACCTTTTTTGTTCATGGGCCTGCAAGCAACAGCCCACGCGGAGTCCAAAGATTTTTATGACTTCCCGCCGGGATGGCCGTGCTGCCCGTTCAGTGATGCGAACCTTAAAACCAATATTCAGCCAATGAAAAATGCCACTGACACGTTACTGCAAATTCAGGGCGTAACTTTCGACTGGAAGGACGGTGGCCGTAAAGATATCGGCGTTCTTGCCCAAAACGTACAAAAAGTTTATCCGCAGTTGGTGCGCGAGGATAACAATCAGTTACGCGTCGACTACGAGAAACTTGTCGCCCCCCTGATCGAATCAGTGCGCGAAATGGATGCGCGTATCAAACAACTTGAAGCCGCGCAAAAATAGAACTAACAGTGGCGAGCGCCCAACCGGCCAACAGGGCAAGTCTGGTGGTCGGTTGAAGCGGTTCTGCCCTGTGCTGCAGGTTCCAGGACCTTGCTGAAAAACCTCCCCGCCTCATAAATCAGGTCACGATGGATGTCTTCTCGATCAACCCCTTGAGCATCCGTGCATAAACCGGGCATAACCGCCATTTGCTCGTCGCTGCAGGGCGCCATGAAGACGAAGTGCCCGGCACCGGGGATCATCTTGAACTCAGGTTCCACGGGCAGCTTGCGCGCCAGGGCATCGGCATTCTTATCGGGAAACACCAACTGATCGTTGTCACCGCTGTACAGCAGCACAGGCACATTCACATCAGCCAGGGTTTGCCGGCCGAACATCAGGCTCAAAGGCGCCATCAGCAACAGGGCTTTTACGCGAGGGTCCGAGACAGCGACCAAGTCATCACGATCGGCGATCAACTCGCCCTTGGTAGTACAGGCATCACGGTCTTCAGGGCGTTCCTGGCAATAGCGGCGCAGTCGATCCAGGTCAGGCTGGGCGCCGGCCAGGATCAACGCCGTTTCGCCCCCTGCCGAGTAACCGATGACCCCTGCTTGATCGTCTTGCACATAGGGTGACAAATCGTGATCGGCCAGAGTCGCGCTGATCGCAGCAGATATTTGCATCGGCCGCCCATAAAGGTTACTCAGTGTGCCCAGACGGCTGTGATCCTTGTAATTGTCGCCAGGGTGCAGCACGGCGACTACTACAAACCCCTTGCGCGCCAATGAGGTGGCCAGGTCATGCAACGCCAGTGGCGTGCCGGTGTTTCCATGGGACAGCATCAGCAGCGGATAACGGCCCATGGCGATTTTCGCGCCTTCGGTGGCTTGCACTTCGTAGCTGCCCATCTTGCTGACGCCTTCGGGATCCGTGGAAGGATAAAAGGCAATGGCGCGCATGGGCTGATCGTCCAGCGGATCGAGAAAGCTCAGGCGATGAAAACCCACGCTCCAGGGGTATACGGGCTCAGCTTGCACCATGACAGGGCAACCTGCGATCAACAACACCAGTACCGCACACAGACGCATCATGGAGGCTCACCTTCAACGGTGCATTGCTCGACAGCATCACACTCTGCACAACCCGGGCCAGACGCAAAAAACTCCGTACCCCGATCCTTTTACAAAGACCAGAATACAGAGTTTAGACAGTGCTGCGCCTGAGATTGCTTACGCTGCGCTGAACAGATCCTGCTTGATATGCGCATGTGCATCGCTCATGGCTTTGCTGCGTACCTCGTCGCCATAGGCCAGGCCGTGGGCGCGGACAAATTCGACGTCGGTAATGCCCATGAAGCCCAGCATCACTTTCAAGTAATCTTCGTGAGCTACGCCGGTTTCCTGACCCGCATGCAGGCCACCGGAGGTCGATACCACTACTACTTTCTTGTTGCCGCACAGCCCTACAGGGCCGGCTTCGGTATAACGAAAGGTCTGGCCAGCAACTGCGATGCGGTCAATCCAGGCCTTGAGCTGGGTTGGAATGGTGAAATTGTACATCGGCGCTGCAATCACCACCGCGTCAGCCGCGAGAAACTGGGCCAGGGTGTCAGCACTCAACTGGGCTTCGTGTTTTTGTGCCGCATCACGCAGCTCGGCCGGAGTACCGGCAGCCACCAGGGTGGCGGCCGAGAAATGTTCAATGGCTTCAGCGGCCAGGTCGCGGTAGCTGACCTCTACTTGTGGATCAGCAGCCTGCCATGCCTTGACCACTTCGCTGCTCAACTGACGGGATGCCGAGTTGTCGCCCAGAATGCTCGAATCGATATGCAACAGTTTCATGGTGATCTCCAGATGATGACCGCCTCTGGGCGATCTCGATGGAGGGGATACTACCAATGAAAGCAATCGACGATAAGTTGGCCATTATGCGATAGTTCGTCCCACCTGCAGGACAGTGAGCACGCCATGCAAGACCTTAACGACCTTTACTATTTCGCCAAGGTGGTCGAATCCGGTGGCTTCGCTGCTGCCGGACGATTGCTGGGCATCCCCAAGTCACGTCTGTCGCGGCGCGTGGCCGAACTTGAAGAGCGTCTGGGCGCCCGCTTGCTGCAGCGCACCACACGTCAGCTCAAGCTGACCGCTGTGGGCGAGCGTTATCTGCGCCATTGCCAGGCCATGTTGCTGGAAGCCGAAATGGCCGACGAAGCCGTTGCCAGCATGTCCAGCGAGCCACGCGGCCCCTTGCGAGTGTCGTGCCCTGTGGGGCTGGCCCATGAATTTATGCCCGGGGTGATCAGTTCCTTTCTGCAGGCCTATCCCCTGGTGCAGCTGGAGGTCAACCTGCTCAACCGTCGCGTCGATCTGGTCACCGACGGCATCGATGTGGCCTTACGGGTGCGCGAAGAAGGCGATGAAGACCCGTCGCTGGTCACGCGGCGCCTGCGTCAGGCCCGCACCGTGATGGTAGCCACCCCCGAATTTGCCCGTAATTGGCCGGTTGATAGCCCTGAAGACCTGAAAAAAATCCCGCTGCTGGGCGCGCTCGAGGCCGATCGCATGGTTCACTTGCGCATGCTCGACGAGCACGGCAAGGGCTGCAACCTGGTGCTTGAAGCACGCCTGGGGGTTGACGATTTTATCGTGCGCAAAGCTTGCACCTTGGCCGGCCTGGGTTTCACCGTGTTACCCATGATGTATTGCGAGCAGGAGCTGCAAGACGGCCAGCTTGTTCAACTATTGCCCAAATGGACCCTGCCCGGTGGCTGGCTGCACGCAGTGTATCCCCACAGACGCGGGGTGATACCGGCCGTGCGGGCCTGGATCGACCACCTGGTTGAGTCATTCGAAAGCTGTGGAGACAAACTGCTATGACCGCAATGACCAAACAGGATGTAGCCGAATTCTGCCGAAACCTGCCGGGCGCTCAGGAAGCAGTGAAATGGGGTGGGGTCGAGGTTTTTTTTATCGACGACAGCAAGATGTTTGCCCTGTTCAACCTCAACAGCAACGGGCTTTCGTTCAAGGTCGAGAAAGAACTGTTTCTGGGCTACATCGATCGGCCGGGTATACGCCCGTCGCCTTATCTGGCGCGAGCGTACTGGATCAATATGCAAGCACCTTATCCGATGGGCGCTGAAGAGCTGCAGGACCTGTTGCGCCGTTCCCACCAACTGGTGGTGGGAAAACTGGCGAAAAAACGTCAGATCGGTTTACTGCTGTAACCGCAACAGCTGGAGAAACGACCTGTTCAGGAACAGGACGTCGATCCATACCACCTGATGCACAGCCACAATCAACCAGAACAACAGCTGATAAGACAATTTGCGGGTTTTGTGGCGAAACATTTGTTGCGCCACCAGTGCCCCTGGCCAACCGCCCAGCAGCTCAACCCCGTGCAAGATTTTCTCCGGCGTGCGCCACTGGCCAGCTGCGGCCTGTTGCTTGTCGTAGCGGTACAGGCCGAACGCCAGCAGGCTGGCCACTGCATAGGCCAGCAACGGCAGCGGGCTGCCCTCGGTGAGCAACACGCTCACCGAGCCACCAATCGGCAAGGCACACAGCACTAGCAATACCAGCAACTTGAGCTTCAAGCCACGCACCAGTGCGCCGTTATGCCCATTCCTCACGCTGCAGCTGCCGTCCAGTCAATCCAGCCGAACTGCCAGGTGGCCAGGATCAACAGGCCAAAACCAATACGATACCAGGCAAAAACGGCATAGCTGTGATTGGAAATAAACTTCAGCAAGGCGCGTACTGCGATCATGGCGAAGATAAACGAGGTGACAAAACCGATCGCGAATACTGGCAGGTCGTCAGGCTGGAACAGATGACGGTATTTGTAGCCGGAGTAAACCGCAGCACCGACCATGGTCGGCATGGCCAGGAAGAATGAGAACTCGGTGGCCGCTTTGCGCGACAGACCAAACAGCAGGCCGCCGATAATGGTCGAACCCGAGCGCGAAGTGCCGGGAATCATCGCCAGGCACTGGGCAAAGCCGATTTTAACTGCGTCTTTCCAGGTCATGTCGTCCACGGTTTCAGCGCGAATCACATGCTGGCGGCGCTCGGCCCACAGCATGATCACACCGCCAATCACCAGGGCCGTGGCCACGGTAATCGGGTTGAACAGGTACTCGTGGATCACATCGGCAAAAATCACCCCCAGCACCACCGCCGGCATCACCGCGATAATCAGGTTGGTGGTGAAACGACGTGCCTCGGGCTTGGTGGGCAAACCAACGACAACATCGATGATCTTGCGGCGAAACTCCCAGACCACAGCCAAAATCGCACCCAACTGGATGATGATGTTGAATGCCATCGCCCGCTCGCCGCCAAAGTTGAGCAAGTCGGCCACAATAATCTGGTGGCCCGTACTCGAGATCGGCAAAAACTCCGTCAAGCCTTCAACGACGCCCAAAATCAACGCCTGAGCGGCAGTCCAAAGATCCATTATTCCCCCATAAAGCCCTGCCTCATGCAGAGCTGATTAGTCTTGATTAAGGTGTTGCAGCCACGGCCCCGGAGCAGGATAAAAGTGCGACATGCGCCCCGACGCGCTGTGAAAAAACTGTCAGAAATCAATAAAGATGAAGCTTTGCCAATTTCGGCCGAGATCCTATCAGACACGTTCCACTTTCGCTGCTATGACATGAGCTCGGTCTCGTCTGACAGGCAAGTCTGAAAAAAGTTGTTCTGTGAATCACCACAAGAAGAAAAACCAGGAGTGAGCCTTTATGAATACCCTGCGCGGGTTATCCATCAGCCGACGTTTATGGCTGATCTTGATTGTGGCCATGGCCATGCTGCTGGCGTTGGGATTGCTGATGCTAAAACAGATACATGACGATTTGTATGAAGGTAAAGCCCAGAAAACCCGGCACGTGGTACAAGCGGCCAGCGGGGTACTCAACTATTACCAGGGCCTGGAAGCTGCCGGCAGCTTGAGCCGTGAAGCCGCGCAACAGCAGGCGCTGACCGTGATCAGCCAGCTGCGCTATGACCACGATGACTATTTCTGGATCAATGACCTGCGCCCTTATATGGTCATGCACCCCACCAACCCCAAACTCGATGGCAAAGACCTGTCGGCCATCAAGGACCCGGACGGCTTTGCGATTTTCAACGAGATGGCCAGCCTGGCCAAAAGCAAAGGTTCAGGCATGGTGGACTACCGCTGGCCAAAACCGGGCGCCGAAGCGCCTGTGCAAAAAACCTCTTATGTACAACTGTTCGAGCCGTGGGGCTGGGTAATAGGCTCGGGCGTGTATATCGACGACATGCAGGCCGAGTTCCGCGCTCAAGCCTGGAAAGCCAGTTGGGCTGGCCTTGGCATCGCGTTGATCATGGCGCTGCTGGTGACCCTGATTGCTCGCAGCATCGTGCGACCGCTGCAAGAGGCCGTGCAGGCCATGGCCAATATCGCCAGTGGTGAAAGCGACCTGACCCGAAGCCTGGATACCCACGGCCGTGATGAGGTCACTTTACTGGCCCATCATTTCAATGCCTTTACCGCCAAGCTGCGCAATGTGATCAGCCATTTACAGGCCACTGCCACGGCACTCGACCAGTCCTCCACGGAACTGGGCAGTGACGCCAGCGACGCGCAACAACGCAGCCAACAGCAAGCCCTGCAAATGGATCAGGTGGCCACGGCGATCAACGAAGTCACCTACGCCGTGCAAGACGTGGCGAAAAACGCCGAGCACGCAGCCAGCGAAATGCGCGGTGCGCAGTCACAAGCCGAGCTTGGACAGCAGAATATCGATACCAGCCTGGAACAGATCGGCCAGCTGTCTGCCACCATCCATCAGGCCGTCGAGGTGATCCGCACCCTGGCCACGCAAAGCAGCGAAATTGGCAGCGTGCTTGAAGTGATCCGCTCGATTGCCGAGCAAACCAACCTGCTGGCCCTCAACGCTGCGATCGAAGCAGCCCGCGCCGGCGAGCAGGGTCGGGGTTTTGCGGTGGTGGCGGACGAGGTTCGACTACTGGCCCAGCGCACGCAAAAATCCACGGCCGAAATCCAGACCATGATCGAAGGCCTGCAAAAACACTCGGAAGCCGCCGTCAACGTGATCGGCAGCAGCAGTCGCGCTTCGCAGCTGACCATCGAACAGGCCACCCAGGCCGGGCAGAGCCTGACCAGCATCGGCCAGGCCCTGAGCAACCTCAACGACCTCAATGCCTCGATAGCCAGCGCCACCCTGCAACAGGCCCATGTCGTGGAAGACATCAACCTGAATGTGACCCAGGCCGCCGAGCTGTCCCAAGGCACCGCCCTGGCGGCAGAGCAATCAAGCGCTGCCAGTGCCCACCTCAAGGAGCTCAGCGTGCAGCTCAATGGGCTGTTACGTCAGTTTAAGGTTTAGAGGCAACCGCAAGCGGCAAGTGACAAGCAGCACGCTTGAAGCTTGCCCCTTGCAACTCGCCGTCAGGCGATGACAATGTCCGTGCTCGCCAGGGAGGCCAGCCCTACACCCACCAGGGTCACCGAGTCGCTGCCAAAGCTGAGCACGGTGTCATGCCCCGTCGCGCTGGCATGGGCCCGGTAGTCCGCGTTGTAGCCACCATCCACCCCCAGGAATACCAACTTGTCACTGGGCTGGTAGCCCAGCAGCGTGTCGTTGCCAAAATGGCCGCTGAACACAAAGGTGTTATTACCGCCTGCCGACTCCAGCAGGTCATTGCCTGCGCCGCCAACAAACACCGTATTGCCGTGCAAACCGATCAAGTGATCGTTGCCGCCCTGCCCCAGCAGCCAGTCACCCTGCTCACCGGCCGTGAGGGTACTGTCCGCAGCCCCTGCCTTGACCGAGTGAGTGTAATCAGTGCGGTCTTTGCCGGCCCACAGCCCCTGATCATCAACTCGATGGCTGACTTCGCGGTGGGTCAGGCCCAGCCAGGCGGGCTCTTCGGTTATCAGGAAACTGATATCACGGGCAATAGTGATCCCGCCGTGGCTATCGCGCACATACAAGGCGCCCTGCCCGTCATTGACCACATCCACGCGGCTCAACGATTGTTGCAAGTCCAGCGTATTGACGCCTTTGCCACCCAGAATGATGTTGTAGCCGCCACTGTCACGGAAGGTGTCATTGCCGTCGCGACCTTCCAGGAAGTCATTGCCGCGTCCCCCCTGAATCAAGTCATTACCGTCGCTGCCTATGATAAAGGTGCTGCCCTTGTGCGGTTCGGCGTTGCGATTGAGGTCCTGGACCCAGGTGTTTTCCCGTGCCGGACTGGACAAGTTGGCGACCACAATGGTCGAGTCCTTTTCGGTCAGGTCATAAAACGCCGAGTCGAAAATCCGCGTCATGCCGCTTTCATAGCCACTGGGCAAGTGGGTGATCCAGGTCGAAATATTGGCAATCGAAAAGGGCATCAGATTCCACGCGGTGGACGCGTAGTGATCATTGAAACTGACAATATTGTTGGTGGCGGATGGCTGATGCGCGTCATGCACGCCCAGCGACGACAGATTGAAATCCGAACCATTGAGGGCACGGAACACTGGGTCGTTCTCGTAGCCGATATTGAGCACGTTGTCGGTGCTTTCGCTCTGGGTGGGTGAAGCAAAGGCTATGTACTTTGAGTCGCGATAAAACCCCGCCCAATGATCGCCACTCAGGTCCGCCAGGCTGTTGACGGCCAGGCCGCCAAGGCTGTGGCCACTGACCAGTATGTCGCTGCCGCTCAACCCTTGCGCGCTGGCAAAGGTCGCCACTTTGCCCAGGAGCATGTCAAACGCGTTGGCGCTGTAGTTTTTAGCGTAATCGGCAGGCCCGATCGCTGCCAGCAAATCGCTGATGGCATCGCCGATGGAATCGCTAATCAGCGACTCACGCGGTCCGCTGGTGCCGCGAAAACCGATACCGATGGAAGTCAGTTGGCCATCGGCTGCGTACTTGCCGAGGATCTCCACCTGGGCAGTGCCGTAGCCGGCTTTTTCACCAAAAAAAGTCCCGCGCTGATCGACTTTGCCTGTGTAGCCCAACTGTTCTGCACTGATAGGGGTCCACCCGGCTTTTTCGACCGCCTCGCGGGCAAGCTTTTCCGAATCGGGGTTCCAGGGAATCCCCGGCACTACCCCTTGGGCATCGGTACCGCCGAGCAAGGCCTTGACCAGTGTGGCAGGCAGCCCGGTGCCAAGGCCATGTTGCTGGTAACCCACGGCAAAGCCGTTGTCCAGGTTGTGATAGCTGTACAGCATGATTGCCATCGCATCCTTGAACTGTGTTGCCGATACGCTGGAACCCACATCCTTGTAGTCAAACACTGCCATGGTTTTTCTCTCTTCGTTGATCAAATCAATATGCTTGCCCCGGCGCGATAAACGCTTCATCGACCCGTGCCAGGTCCTGCGCGCCCAGGGTGCCTGCGTAAAAATGCAGCTTGGTCCAGGCCAGCAGATAGTCGTAACGGGTTTGCGCAAGGTCACGCCGCGTGCTGTACAGCTGCTGCTCGGCGTTTAGCGCATCGAGGTTGACCCGCTCCCCGCCCAGAATGCTCTGACGGGTCGATACGACCAGCGCCTCGGCTGAAATCAGCGCTTTTTGATAAGCCCGTAGTTTGCTCACGCCCGACTGGCAGGCATTGAACTGGCGTCGCAGTTCAATAAGGGTTTCACGGGTTTTGCCTTCCAGCTCGTACTCCACTTGGGCCAGATTGCTGCTGGCTTGACGCACCGAGGCCGACACCCCGCCCCCTGCATACAGCGGCACACTGATTTCAATGCCGATGGTGTTGGTGTCGTAGCGCTGGTTGTAGGTGTTGCCACTGTCGGATTCCATCTTTCGCACGCTGGCATAGGCATTGAGTTTGGGCAGATGCCCTGCCCGGTTGCGCTCAACTTCGTACCTTGCCACTTCCAGCGCCTCACGCTGCGACGCCAGTATCGGATTACTCTCCAGTGCCATTTCATGCCAGCTCGAGAAACTCCCCGGTTCCAGCGGCAATGAGCTGAAACTGCGGGTCAATGGCGTCAGCTCATCGATATCCAGGGTGGCCACGCCAATCAACGCGCCCAGCTCGCGCAAGGCCGCATCCTGCTCGTCATGGGCCTGGATTTCCTCGGCAGTGGCCAGCTCGTAACGCGACTCGGCTTCAAGAATGTCGGTGCGGGTGCCCTCGCCCTGGCGAAACATGTGCTCGTTTTGCCGAAACTGCTGCTCATAGGCTTTTTTCTTGGCCCGGGCATTGTCGATCTGGTCTTGCGCAAACAACGCCTGGGTGTAATGGGTCAGCACCCGCACCAGCAGTTCCTGACTTTTGCTGCGAAATGTCTCATCGGCAAACAGCGATTGGGCCACACCTTTACGATAATTGGCGTACGCCTCGTAATCGATCAATGGCTGCTGCAAGGTCAAGGTCGAGCCATAACTGTTGTAGTTACGGTCGTCGTGGGTATTGCCACGCTCATTCAAATAGGTGGCCTGGGAGTTATTGCGGCCTTTGTTGTAGTTGTACGAGAGTTTGGGCAGCAGCCCGGCACGACCAATATTACGACTCTCCAGGCCCGCGTCCCGCGCCTTGATGGCGGCGAGGAACTCGGGATCATTGCGCAAGGCCTGTTCATATACCTGAAACGGCCCCAGCGCCTGTGCGCTGGCTGCGAGGCCCGCCCACAGCGCGAGGCCCAGGCCCAACATCGAAGCTATTTTCATAAATGGCAGCATCCTAGCGCTCAGTCAACGCAGACCCTGCGCGATCCAGCAGCGGTTTAAACAGGTAATTGAGCAGCGAACGCTCGCCCGTGCGTACAAACATCTCGGCCGGCATGCCAGGTTTAATCACCAACCCGTTGAGTTTCTCCAGCGCCTGATCACTCACCGAACTGCGCAGCACGTAGTACGGCATGCCGGTTTTTTCATCGAGCAACTGGTCGGCTGAAACCAGGTTGACCTGCCCCGACACACGCGGTGTGCTGCTTTGATTGAATGCCGTAAACAGAATATCCACTGGCAACTGGCTGCCCACCCTGTCCACCAGATGCACCGGCAGGCGTCCCTCGACCTCAAGGCGGGTGCCCTGCGGCACGATCTCCAGCAGGGTTTCGCCCGCCCGCACCACCGCGCCTTCGGTATGCACGCTGAGGTTGACTGCGATGCCATCAGCTGGCGCAGAGATTTCACTGTGCTGCAGGTCAAACCCGGCCGAAGTCAGTTGCTGCTCCAGGGTCAGGGTTTTGAGCTGGGCATCGGCCAGTTGGCTACGCACTTCCTTCTGATATTCATCGATGTGCTGCGCCAGTTTGAGCCGCGACTCCACAATACCCTGCTCGATACGCCCGCTTTCACCGGCGTTCTGCGCCAGATCCTGCTGCACCTGTGACAGCTGCCGCTCGTATTCCATCAGGCGATTGCGCGGGATATACCCTTTTTCAGCCAGGGGGCGCAGGTTGCTCAACTGCTGGCGCAGGGAGTCGGCCTGCGCTATTTGATCGCTGCGCGCACGACGCATACCGTCCAGTTGCCGGGTTGCGCCTTCGACACTGGCCTTGAGCCCGGCCTGTTCACGGGCAAAGGCTTCGCGCCGGCTACTGAACAACTGCTCCTGCCCCTCCAGTACCAGGGCCAGCCGTGGGTCAGGGTCCAGACTCAATTCCGGCGGAAAACTCACCCGTGCCAGGTTGTCACGCTCGCTTTGCCAGCGCGCCTGGCTGGCCCAGGCCATGCGGTACTGCGCGCGCAAGGATTGCACGTCAGCTTCAACCTGGGTCTGGTCCAGTCGAAACAATGCCTCGCCCTGACGTACTGTCTGGCCCTCGCGCACCAGAATCTGGCTCATCACCCCGGCCCCCAACGACTGCACTGCCTTGCGCTTGCCCGAGACCACCACCGTACCCTGTACAGGTATGCCTTCGTCCAGCGGTGCAAGGCTGGCCCAGAGAAAAAAGCTGCCCGCTCCGACCAGGGTCAGCACCCAGCCTGCCCGCACGTAAAATCCCGCCCCGCGCTCGCGCAATGGCGGTTGATTGTGGTCATTCATCAATCCAGCGTCCTTGCTCATGCGTCAGCACTCTGACGGTTGATACTGGCCGCCTGCGGCGCGGCGTGTTGCTGCTGGGCCCCGGACAAGGCTTTGAGCACCTCGGCACTTGGTCCGAACACCTGGCAGCGACCTTCATTGAGTACCAGCAGTTTGTCGGCCTGGGCCAGCGACGCCGAACGGTGCGTCACCAGCACCACGGTGCAGCCCTGCGCCTTGAGGTGAGCAATGGCCCGGGTCAGGGCTGCGTCACCGACGGCATCGAGGTTGGAGTTGGGTTCATCCAGCACCACCAGCCGCGGATTGCCATACAAGGCACGCGCCAGAGCGACCCGCTGCTTTTGCCCGCCCGACAGGCCGCTGCCCTCGTCACCCAGAACCGTGTCGTAACCTTGCGCCAAACGCAAAATCATCTCGTGAACCCCGGCCTGCTGCGCCGCAGCGACCACCTGCCGGGGATCTGCTTCACGAAAGCGGGCGATATTCTCGGCAATGCTGCCGCTGAACAGCTCGATATCCTGGGGCAGGTAGCCGATATGTGGGCCCAATTGATCGCGGTTCCACTGGTGAATGTCCGCGCCATCCAGGCGCACCGTGCCCGCCAGCGTCGACCAGACGCCTACCAGCACCCGCGCCAGGGTCGACTTGCCCGAACCCGACGCGCCCAGCACACCGAGCACCTCGCCTGCATTGAGGCTAAAGCTGACCTGATGCAAGGTGGGCAGGCGCTGTCCCGGCGGTGCCGCACTGACCTGTTCAAAGCTCACCTGACCCATGGGGGCTGGCAGCTGCATGTTGTCTTCACTGGGCGGATGCTCGCGCAACAGACTGTCCAGGCGTTGATAGGCCAACTTTGCCGAGCTCCATTGCTTCCAGACAGCGATCAACTGATCGATGGGGCTCAGCACACGGCCCATCAAAATCGAACCGGCAATCATCATGCCCGCGCTCATATCACCGTTGATCACCAGCAAGGCACCCAGGCCGAGCACCAGTGACTGCAGGCACAAGCGCAAGGTTTTACTCACCGAACCAATCACTGCACCGGTGTCACTGGCCTTGTTTTGCTCGGCCAGAAATCGCGAATGCAGGTTAAACCAGCGTTGGCGCAACACACCCAGCATGCCCATGGCCTGAATGGTCTCGGCATTGTGCAGGTGGCTGGTAGCCAATTGGCTGGATTGTTGGGAGTACAGGCTGGCCTGGCTCAGGGGCTTGCGCGTCATCACCTCATTGATGCACGCCAGGGCTATGAGCAGCAGTGCCCCAGACGTCGCCATAAGACCGAGCCAGGGACTGAACAGAAAGATCACGCACAAATAGACGGGAAACCACGGAGCATCAAAGAAGGCGAACAGCGCCGGACCGGTGACAAACTGGCGGATCAGGGTCAAATCCCCCAATGCCTGCCCGGCGTGGGCCTGGCCGCTGAACAGGTTGCGCTCGAACGCGGCGCGGTACACCTGTTGGTTGAACCTGCGCTCCAGCTGGCTGCCGATGCGGATCACAATAAAACTGCGGACCGTTTCAAGCATCCCGATAAAGATGAAAAAACCCACCACCCTGAATGACAGCATGGCCAGCGTTGTTGTGTTCTGTGACGACAGTACCCGGTCATACACCTGGAGCATATAAATCGATGGCACCAGCATCAATATATTGATCAGGGCAGTAAAGCAGCCCACGCTGACCAGAATGCTCTTATAGTCAGCCAGTGCATGTATCAACGGCGCAACGGTGCTGTTTTTCAATCGCCTCATGAATCGTCCTTGATCGATAAGTACGGCTTTCGCACATAAATAAAACTGACAGGCGCACTTGCGCCGCTCCTCACAGGGGGCGCCCAGCCTCGCGCGATTGAAGTTACAATTTCAGTACAACTTAATGATTGCCACGCACCATCACCAACACTGTTTCGGGTTTGATCTTCGCTTCATAGTGACCGGGCTCAATCCGGTTCATATGCACCAGAGCTGTTCCATCCTCGCCCATCAGAAACAGACCGTCCGGTGTTGGCGACCAACTTTTTGGCACTTCGCCCAACCATGTTTTCAAACACTTCACTTGCGCACTGAAGGTTTTATGTTCGGCAATCAACTGCACCTTGCAGGCCTCTTTTGCATCGCCCTGCAGGTAAAACGTCCAACTGCCCGCCAGTTGTGCGGGGCTCATCAACAGCAAGGAATTGGCCATGGCGCTCTCTGTGGTAAAAGTCAGCAGTGCGGCGATACACCCCACTGCCCTGAATAAACGGTATGCCAAATGACTCATGATTTCAGGCTTCCTGGCAGAGGGCAGCGCTGGCGCGCTGCCCGTGTACCGGCAGGCTTAGACAACGATGTCGTAAGTTGCCACTTGGCCCACAGTGTTCACCAGGAAGTCGGCAACGGCATGACCGCTGAAATCGACCGCAAAGTGGCCCAGGTTGCTGGCCATGTCATAGCTGACAATCGCTTCACCGGCACGGCCGGTAAAGGCCTCGACAAAGTTAAGCCCGGCCAGCTTGGTGATGGCCGATACATCAATTTTGTCGATACCGGACTGGAAGTCCATGATGATATCGGCTGCACCCGGCGCAGAGTCAGACACCGCGCCAAACACAAACACATCTGAACCCGTACCGCCCCACAAGGTATCAGCACCGCCGCCGCCATAGATAATGTCGTTGCCGGCGCCGCCCTTGAGCACATTGTCAGCGCTGTTGCCGATCAGCAGATCGTTGCCCGAACCGCCAATGGCGTTTTCCACGGTGACGCCTTGGGCAATCGACACGTTACCGGTCATGCCGCCAACATCGGAGAACGAGCCTGCAGTCAGGTTGATCTTCTGGTTCTGGCTAAAGCCGGAGAAGTCCAGGGTGTCGTTGCCGCCACCGTCCCACACCGAGAAAATCAGCTTGGAACTGGCAGACGTCGCGCTGTAGAAATCACGATCGGCGGTGGAGTTGAAACCATAGACCGTATCGCCAGCGCGGGTTTCGAGGTTGGCGCCATAGAGTTTCTGCACCGCCGCAATATCATCCAGCAATGGCGCAGAGGCGTAAGCACCTTCGCCGCTGTTGGTGAAATGCTGGCCGGTGTTGCTTTCACTCCAGTAGCTCATAACGCTGTAGGCACGGGTGTCTTCGCCATACACCGCATCCCGGTAGGTCGGGTTGCCATTGCCGGCGTTGTAGTCACCCGGGTGCGACAGGCCCAGTGTATGGCCGATTTCATGGGTCAGGGTCTGGCGACCATAGTTGCCTTCACCCGGGGTCTTGTTGACCTCATAGTCCTTGTTGATCAAGTACCACGACTCACCCTTGCGCGAACTGCTGGGTAGATAGGCAAACGCCGCACCGCCGTTACTTGCACTGAAATTGGCAAAGGTCATGTGGCCATCACCGCCACGGACTGCAGCGCCTTCAGTGAAGGTCACCTTGGCCACATCGGCCCAGGATTCCAGCGACAGCTTGGCCTGCTCTTTCTGCAGCGAGGAGAACTGGCTGAAAGTGCCCAGGCCACGGGTCGCGTAACCCACCGGCGGTGCCGTGAGGAACGTGTAGGTAAGGTTGATCACACCATCGCCGTTGAGGTCGTGCCAACTGGCGCCGGAGCGCGTGAGCTGATCGGCGGCCTGGTCGGTAGTGAGCGAAGGTTTGCCATTGACCAGATGATCACCACGATCATAGAAATGGCTAAAGTTATCAATCTGAGTGAAGGCAGAACTGCTGGCGCTTGCCGCTTGTACCTGGCCAACGGACAGTGCCGCTTTCTCTTTAAGTTTCGACATGTAAACATTTCCTTGTTTAGCAGTAGAAAGTTTATTGACAGACCACGACGACCCCTTGGCGAGATCGTCCTATCACTCGCCGTTTATGGCGGAGCAAAACTGACACAATCTGAAATATTTAGTCCAGTACTTTTTTACGGCTTATTTGCGCAAACGGCGCAAGTTCCCGGAAACATTGAATACTTGACCGGCAGTATTTTTTTATCCGTTATCGGCCACTAACTGACTGCATGGTCTAATTATAAAAAGTTAAATTAAACGGCTTCCCGTTCGTCTCTAACCTGGGCCGAAAGCAGATTGATATAACACTCGTCATATAACTTTCTCGCCACGGCAACTTCTCGATTTTTATATGTGCAACGTCGCTAACTGACAAGTTTGCGTCGCAACTAGCAAGTTGCCTGATCGCTGTAGCCGCTGAGGCGCTAAGCGCTCGTAAAACCGGCAATTTTGGTATGCATGAGAGGTCGAGCGGCCTGGTTCTACGACTGCTGCGCAGCCGATCGCAGCCTCGCTTCGCTCCTCTGCGGCTACAGGTCCGGGTATCCCTTAAAACCATTGTCACTTGACGTCATCAGGGTATTTGGGTTTCCATGAAACCGGTTTCAGCGCCCACCCGCGAAATCGCCTGCGATAACACCAATAAAAGGTTTCAGGCCGTGAACAGTTTTTCCGCAGCTCAACGCTCCCGCGTAACCATGCTCGATGTTGCCCAGCGCGCCGGCGTCTCCAAGGCCAGCGTGTCACGCTTTATCGGCGAAGACCGCGCCTTGCTCTCCGTAGCCATCGCCGAACGGATCGAGCGCGCCATCAATGACCTGGGCTATCGCCCAAATCAAATGGCCCGTGGCCTGAAACGCGGACGCACACGGCTGATCGGCATGCTGGTGGCCGATATCCGCAACCCCTACTCCATTGCCGTCATGCACGGCGTCGAAACCGCCTGCCGCCTGCACGGCTACAACCTGGTGGTGTGCAATACCGACCGTAATGACGAGCAAGAGCGTCAGCATCTGGCAGCGCTACGCTCCTACAATATCGAAGGATTGATCCTTAACACCCTTGGCCATGACCCTGACGCACTGCAAGAACTGCATCAGGAAATGCCCATCGTGCTGATCGACCGCAAAGTCGAGCAACTGCATACCGATCTGGTCGGCCTCGATAACGCTGACGCGGTGCGCATGGCTGTGGAGCATCTTGAGCAGCAGGGCTATCGCGATGTGCTGATGGTCAGTGAGCCGGTCGATGGCACCAGTTCGCGAATCGAGCGCATCGACAGTTTTACCCGCCAGTTGGCCGCGCGCCCTGCCCTGCACGGCGCCGTAGTAAAAACCGGTACAGGCCTTCGTGCTGCCATCCAGTCCTTCATGCAAGCACCCGGCCACGGCCCCAAGTCCATATTTTGTGCCAACGGCCTGGCTGCGCTGGCTTGTACCCAGGTGCTGCGCGACTTGAATTGCCGCTTGTTTGAAGACGTGGGCCTGATTGCCCTGGATGACCTGGAATGGTTCCCGCTGGTGGGTAACGGCATCACTGCCCTGGCCCAGCCTACGCAACAGATCGGTGCCAGCGCTTTTGACTGCCTGCTTAAACGCCTGGGCGGTGACAAATCTGCACCCCTGGCACTGGATTTTGCCCCTCAATTGATTGTTCGCGGCTCAACCCGATCACCCATGACTGCCTGACACTTTACCGGCTGACAACCTTGACCCGGTTACCGGCCGTTTGATGCACAACAAAATGAAACCGGTTTCAGAGAATAATGACAATGACTACATTTCCCGTTTCCATCAGTTTGTCGAGCTACGGTGCCGATCTGGTTCGCCAGCGCGGCCAGGCCAGCTTTATTGAAGTGTTGGCCAACGCCGGTGTGTCACGCATCGAACTGCGCGAAGAACTGCTGACCACAGAAGATCCGACCACATTCAGCCAGGCCGTGCAGGATAACGGGCTTGAATGCGTGTTCTCATCGCCACTGGAACTGTGGGAAGCCGGGCAGTCGCGGCCCAATACCCAACTGCTGGCCACCTTGCAGCGCGCCCACGCTTTCGGCGCCCAATGGCTGAAAGTGTCACTGGGCTATTTCACCGAACACTGTGACCTGCAAAACCTCGCTGCCCTGCTCAACCAGCAACCTGTACGACTGCTGGTAGAAAACGACCAGACCTCCTACGGCGGGCGCATTGAGCCCATGCAGCGTTTTTTCGATCAGGTTGAACAACAGCAAGCGCCAATCAGCATGACCTTCGATATCGGCAACTGGCACTGGCAGGATCAGTCAGCCAGTACCGCAGCCCGCCTGCTGGGCCGCTACGTCACCTATCTGCACTGCAAAGGCGTGAGCCGTCGCCCGGACGGCAAACTGGTCGCCACACCGCCAACCGACACCGACCTGCAGCACTGGCAGCACCTGATGACCCATATGCCCCACGGTCTGACCCGGGCCATCGAATATCCGCTGCAGGGCTCGGATCTGGACGGCTTGACCCAGGAACACGTCGCCGTACTGGCGCGCTTGAGCCAAAAACAACAGGAGTTGAGCCATGTCTAAGGTCGATGTGCTGTCGTTTGGCGAAACCATGGCCATGCTGGTGGCTGAAGAAACTGGCGATCTGGCCCTGGTCGAACGGTTCCACAAACGCATCGCCGGGGCGGACAGCAACGTGGCCATTGGCCTTGCGCGACTGGGCTTCAATGTCGCCTGGTTGAGCCGAGTGGGCGCGGACTCCCTAGGGCGCTTTGTACGCCATGCACTGCAAGCCGAAGGGCTGAACTGCCAGTACGTGACCACTGATACGCAACATCCCACGGGCTTTCAGTTCAAATCCCGCGTTGACGACGGCAGCGACCCACAGGTGGAGTACTTCCGCCGGGGCTCGGCCGCCAGCCATATGGACCGCTCCGTGCTCAACCCGCAGTTGCTCGGCGCCCGCCACCTGCACGCCACCGGCATACCGCCTGCGCTGTCGGCCAGCTGCAATGAACTGTCCTTTGAGCTGATGAAGTCGATGCGCGCAGCAGGTAACAGCGTGTCGTTCGATCCGAATCTGCGCCCATCGTTGTGGGCCAGCGAACAACAGATGATTCGCGACATCAATGCGCTTGCTGCCCACGCCGACTGGGTACTGCCGGGCTTGAGTGAGGGCCGGCTACTGACAGGTTTTGAAGACCCGTCCGATATCGCCGCCTTCTATCTCGATCAGGGTGCTGAAGCCGTGATTATCAAACTGGGGGCCAAAGGCGCGTTTTATCGCACCGCCCAGGTTGAGCAGTTTGTCCCGGCTGTGCCGGTGGCCAACGTTATCGACACCGTGGGTGCCGGTGATGGCTTTGCCGTCGGGGTAGTCAGTGCCTTGCTGGAAAATCTCGGTTTTGCCGAGGCCGTACAGCGCGGCAACTGGATTGGCAGTCGCGCCGTACAGAGCCGCGGCGATATGGAAGGCCTGCCCACCCGCGACGAACTGAACCACTACAACGCGCTGCACGCGCCTCTTGAAACACCGCTATCTGCTTGACCTGTCACCTGCTGCGAAAAAACAAAAACAAGCTCAGGAGCACCCTCTATGCAATCCCTAAAACTCGCCGCCCGTCGTTGGTGGTACATCATGCCGATCGTGTTTATCACCTACAGCCTGGCGTACCTTGACCGTGCCAACTACGGTTTCGCAGCTGCCTCAGGAATGGCCGAAGACCTGAACATCACCCCCGGGCTGTCGTCGTTGCTGGGCGCGCTGTTCTTTCTTGGCTATTTCTTCTTCCAGGTACCCGGGGCGATCTACGCCCAGAGAAACAGTGTGAAAAAGCTGATTTTTGTCAGCCTGATCCTCTGGGGCAGCCTGGCCACATTGACCGGCGTGGTGTCCAACGCCTACTGGCTGATTGTTATCCGTTTTACCCTCGGAGTGGTTGAAGCCGCCGTAATGCCGGCCATGCTGGTGTACCTGTGCCACTGGTTCACCCGTGCCGAACGCTCGCGGGCCAACACCTTCCTGATCCTGGGCAACCCGGTGACCATGTTGTGGATGTCAGTGGTATCGGGTTATCTGGTGCAGCATTACAGCTGGCGCTGGATGTTTATCGTCGAAGGTCTGCCTGCAGTGCTTTGGGCCTTTATCTGGTGGCGCCTGGCCGATGACCGTCCAAGCGAAGCCAAATGGCTGAGCAATCAGGAGAAACAAGACCTGCAAAGCGCACTGGATGCCGAGCAAGTGGGCCTCAAGCCGGTGAAAAACTACGCTGCAGCGTTCCGTACGCCCGCCGTTATCCTGCTGGCCTTGCAGTTTTTCTGCTGGAGCATCGGCGTCTACGGCTTTGTCCTGTGGCTGCCTTCGATTCTCAAGCAAGGCGCGCAGATGGACATGATCGAAGCTGGCTGGCTCTCGGCCCTGCCCTATTTGGCAGCCGTGATTGCGATGCTGGTGGTGTCCTGGGGCTCGGACAAAATGCAAAAGCGCAAACGCTTCGTCTGGCCACCGCTGCTGATCGCGTCTGTGGCGTTCTACGCTTCCTACATGCTGGGCGCTGAACACTTTTGGTGGTCCTACGCACTCCTGGTCATTGCCGGGGGCTGCATGTACGCCCCTTATGGTCCGTTTTTCGCCATCATTCCGGAAATCCTGCCCTCCAACGTGGCCGGTGGTGCCATGGCGCTGATCAACAGCATGGGCGCACTGGGTTCGTTTGCCGGTTCGTACCTGGTGGGTTACCTGAACAGCTCCACCGGCTCGACGGGCGCATCGTTTCTGTTGATGAGTGGCGCGCTGATGATTTCGGTACTGCTGACCCTCATGCTCAAACCCGCTGCCAAAGACCCTGCTGCGCCGCAACACAGCACCTCGCAACGTCTGGCCCACTCTTGAATTCAATGTCGGTGAATCCCTTGAAAAAGAATGTAGTGCTCTACAAAGAACTGTCCCCGGAACTGATGCAGCGCCTGCAAGCCCAGGCCGATGTCACGCTGATCAAGAAGCTTGACGCCGCAGGCATGGACCAACTGCGTGCCGCCCTGCCCCGGGCGCAAGGCATTCTGGGCGCAAGCCTGAAGCTGGATGCGCAACTGCTGGACCTGGCACCGAACCTTGAAGCAGTGGCCAGTGTGTCGGTGGGTGTCGACAACTACGACATCGACTACATGACCGAGCGCAAGATCCAGCTCACCAACACGCCTGACGTGCTCACCGAAACCACTGCAGACACCGGCTTTGCCCTGGTCCTGGCCAGCGCCCGGCGGGTGGTTGAACTGGCCAACATGGTGCGCAACGGCGAATGGCAGAAAAACGTCGGCCCAGAGCATTTCGGCACCGACGTTCACGGCAAGACCCTGGGTATTATCGGCATGGGCCGCATCGGCGAAGCCCTGGCCCAGCGCGGCCATTTTGGCTTCGGCATGCCGGTGATTTACCACAGCAACTCGCCCAAACCCGCGGTAGAGACGCGTTTCAATGCGCAGTACCGCAGCCTCGACGAGCTGCTGCAAGAAGCCGACTTTATCTGCCTGACCTTGCCCCTGACCGCACAAACCGAGGGTTTGATCGGCGCCGAGCAATTTGCCCTGATGCGCCGCGAGAGCATTTTTATCAATATCTCCCGAGGCAAAGTGGTGGACGAAGCGGCGCTGATCAACGCCCTGCAACAAGGTCAGATCCGCGCTGCCGGGCTGGATGTGTTCGAGCGCGAACCGCTGGAACTGACCTCGCCCTTGCTGAAGCTGGATAACGTGGTGGCCACGCCACATATCGGTTCGGCCACCTTCGAAACCCGCGAGGCCATGGCCCGTTGCGCGGTCGAAAACCTGCTGGCGGCATTGGCCGGTGAACGCCCGGCCAATCTGGTCAACCCGCAAGCATTGCGCTAGTTACTTGCCGCTTTTGATATTGGTCCAGACACGCGTGCGTACCCGGTCAATATTCAGCGGCATGGCCTCCAGGGCAAACAGCTTGTCCATCATGGCGGGGGTTGGATAGACCTTGGTGTCAGCCTTGATTTCAGGGCTGACCAAGGCATCGGCCTGCTCGTTGCCATTGGCGTAGTGCACGTAGTTGGTGATCCCGGCCATTACATCCGGGCGCAGCAGGTAGTTCATAAAGCTGTAAGCAGCTTTTTCGTCAGGTGCATCGGCGGGCATGGCAACCATGTCAAACCAGATGGCGGCACCTTCCCTGGGAATCGAATAACCGATTTCGACGCCATTTCCGGCCTCTTTAGCGCGGGTTTCGGCCTGCAAGATATCGCCAGAGAAGCCTACGGCCACGCAAATATTGCCGTTGGCCAGGTCGCTGGTGTACTTCGATGAGTGAAAGTAGCTGATATAAGGTCGGACCTTGAGCAGCATCTCTTCAGCTTTCTTGTAGTCAGCCGGGTTTTTGCTGTGATGAGGCAACCCCAGGTAGTTGAGTGCCGCTGGCAAGATCTCCGGGCCATTATCCAGAATCGCCACGCCGCAGGATTTGAGTTTCTCCATATTCTCGGGCTTGAAGATCAGATCCCAGGAATCCACCGGCGCGTCATCCCCCAGCACGGCTTTTACTTTGGCGATGTTATAGCCAATGCCGGTGCTGCCCCACAGGTAAGGAAAACCATGTTCGTTGCCCGGATCGTTGACCTGCAGTGCCTTGAGCAGCACCGGGTTGAGATTCTTCCAGTTTGGCAACTGGCTCTTGTCGAGCTTCTTCAGCGCCTTGCCCTGGATCTGCCGCGCCATAAAGTGGTTGGACGGAAACACCACGTCATAACCGGATGAGCCCGTCATCAACTTGCCGTCTAGCGTTTCGTTGCTGTCAAACAGGTCATAGCTGAAAGCAATGCCGGTATCGCGCTGAAAGTTCTTCATCGTGTCAGGGGCAATGTAATCCGACCAGTTATAGACTTTTACGGTTTCACCGGCCTGACACAAGGTAGTGGCCAGCATCAGGGGCAACAGGCTTATACGGATCATGATTCGATTCCTTGCATGTTTTGGGCAGCTGTTTTTATAGGCAGGTTTCGGCGATCAAAGGATCAATACATAGGTCTTGCGCACGGTTTCCTGGATATCCCAGATACCGGTGCTGTTGGCAGGCAACATCAGTGCATCGCCCGCTTCTATGGTCAGGGTTTCACCGTTGTCCGGAGTAAAGGTGCAGCGGCCTTGAATGAAGTGGCAGAACTCCTGCTCCATGATCTGCCGGCGCCATCGGCCCGGGGTGCATTCCCAGATACCGGTTTCGACGCCGTCGTTACGCTCCACGCAGGTCAGCGAGGTCACCGCCACCGGTGTACCGAGGGGCGCGGCCACGGGGAAAGACTCCTGCAACGTCACCTGGGCGGTGTTTTTGAACTGGGTAATGCTCATGGCGTGCTTCCTGTTGAACGCAAATGTCGGATTACTTCATAAAGCCTTCCATCACCCCGGCCAGGCGGCGGGCAAATTGCCGACGCCAAGGCGGGCTGTTGGGGTTGGCCAGGGTTTTGTCTTCGTACACAAAGCTGCGAATGATTGCGTTGTAACCCAGCCAGCGGCACGGCTCTGGCTCCCAGCTCTTCAGCGCACCCAACCCGCCTTCGGTCAAGACCCAGGGCTGGCGGACTTCGAGGGTGTCGCGCTGCAGGATCAGGTCGGCCAGGGTGCGCCCGCCCAGATGGCTGGCCCCCACGCCCTCGCCACCGTAGCCGCCGGCCAGGGCAATGCCCTGCTGCCGATCACACAGCATGTGCGGCTGAAAACGTCGCGACATCCCCAGGTTGCCACCCCATGCATGGCTGATTTCAACGTTTTTCAGTTGCGGGAACAGTTCGCTGAACAAATAGCGACGCAGTTCGATTTCATCGCGGCTGAGGTCAAAGTTCTCACGCAGGCGCCCGCCAAACTGATATCCGCCCCGGGCACCAAATACCAGGCGGTTGTCGGCCGTGCGCTGGCCGTAAGTGACCTGACGGCTGCTCTCACTGAAGGCCTGGCCCTTGCACAGGCCAATCTCGTCCCACGTGGCTTGAGGCAATGGCTCTGTTGCCACGATCAGACTCTGTACCGGCAGTTGATAGCGGCCCAAAGGCGCCAGGGTGTTGGCATAACCTTCCACGGCAGGCACCACCCAGCGGCTGCGCACCTGCGCCCTGGCCGTGCGAAGGAACCCTGCCTGCCACTCGGATACCGGGCTTTGTTCGTAGATCTGTACACCCATGCGCTCAACGGCGCGGGCCAAACCACGCACCAGTTTGGCCGGGTGAAGGGTGGCGATATGCGGTGTGAAAATCCCGCCATAAGGCCGGTTGATGCGGATCTGTTGCGCCAGTTCGGCCGGGGTGAGCCAGCGGTAGTCGGATTCGTTCAGGCCTTCGGCATACAGGCTGGCCAGATAACTGCGCAAGCTGGCCTCCTGCTCCGGGTAGCGCGCCGCGCAATACAAGGCGCCCCCTTTACGGTAATCGCAGTCGATACCCTCACGATCGATAACATTCTTCACTTCATCAGGAATACCGTGCAACAAGTCGAAGGATTCCCGGCGCTGCTCCACAGACAGGCCTGCAAGCAAGCGGTCTTCGCCCAGCAGGTTGCCCATCAGCCAGCCGCCATTGCGCCCTGATGCACCAAAACCGGCCGTTTGCGCTTCAACAATGGCAATGCTCAGTTCAGGCGCATGGCGCTTGAGGTAGTACGCGGTCCACAGCCCGGTATATCCGGCGCCGATGATAGCGACATCGACATCCAGATCGTGCTCAAGGGACGGTCGGGGTGCGAGTTCCTCCCCAAGCTGGTCCATCCACAAACTGATTGAGCACCATGCTGGCATTGCCGACTCCACACCGATCCAGGAATGGCTCGATCCTAGTCGCAGGCATCAGGGCGCGTCTTGCGTGCGTGCCCGCAAAGAAATTTGTTTGGCATAGGCTTTGGGCGATTGCCCGGTGTGCTGGCGAAAACAGCTGTAAAACGCCGAAATCGAGTTGAAGCCTGCTGCAAAGGCCATTTCATCAACCTTGACCGACGTCTCGGCGGCATCCATCGCAGCCAGTACATGGCGTAATCGTGCGTGATTGAGATAGCGGTAAAAGCTTTGCCCCAGCACCTGATTGAACAGATACGACAGCTGATTGCGTGTATAGCCACAGGCTTTGGCCACTTGTTGCAAGTCCAGCTCGGGGTCAAGCCAGGGTTGCTGTCGTTCGAAGTAGGTTTGCAGGTCACGGGCCATAAAGCCCAGCTGCCGCGCCGAAAGCCCCAGGCGGCTGACCGCGGGGCGTGTTGAGCCCTGCCGTGCCGGATTGACGGCTGACTCATGAACCAGCGAGGCGTACTCGTTGACGCGCCAGATCAAACCATCGCGCACGGTAATGGCTTCACTGGCACGAAATGACACCAACCCCTGGCTGCCGCGCAAGGTCATGCGGTACTGAATAAAGGCGGTATTGCCATCCAGACGGATGCGATCACTGTGCTCAAGGGCTTCATCCGGTTCTCTGGGCATGGACGACTGCACATACTCGCGCAGTTCATTGAACACCATGACCCGATTCTGGAAGAAGTCGTTGTAGGTCACATCGGGGTGATACAACGCCATTACCCCGTCCAGATCCCGATGCTTCCAGCACAGGTGGTAACGCAGCACGGTTTCGCCGGTGGCGCGGGTATTTTCGGGACCGTCGTCTGGAGCTGGCATGGGGGGCTCGAAGGTAAAAAAACACAGAGTGCCGAGTTTGCCCATGGGCTTCAATGGGTACTGGCTGCGGATAAATAACCTAAGTGCATGATTCACATCAAAGTACGGGCAAACAACCGGGTTGCGGGAAAAATAAGGCTTAGCAGCAACTCTCCCGAGTGTTAGGTTTGATCACGAAATACTTGAAAACCTATGCGGTCAGAAACAACCGCCCCTTATCTTGAGCTAAAGGAATTGCTCTATGTACCCCATGGACAACATCAACAAAGTCACCTTCCCCAATGCCTGCCAACTGATGCGCTGGCACTTCCACCCGATGGGCTTCGAGGCAACCATGGACGCACCAGGCAGCATGGTCGCCCGTTTGTTTGACCGTGCCAGTGGTGAAACCGTGATTACCGTCGCCGGTATCCCCTGCTCGGCGGTGATGACCCCCGGTCAAGTGGGGCGCCTCATTCAATGCGTAGAAGACGAACTCGAGAGTTTTGTGCCGCCCATGACGTGGCAGGCGCAGGCCTGAGTTTGCTGTAGATACTCTGCTACAGGTCAAGCCCTATTGTGGGAGCGAGCCTGCTCGCGAACGACCTTCGCGAGCAGGCTCGCTCCCACAGTTACAGTTTTCCTGCAGCTGAGGAGCGAAGCGATGCTGCAGACATCAATCCCCCAAGGCAGTGCCTTCACGACGCGGATCGGCACCGCCAGTCCAACCGTCCCGGGCGCGCACAATAATCTGCGTGCCACTGGTCATTTCGATCAGCGCCACCTTGTGCCCGCGGTCTTGCAACTGTTGCACCAGCGCCGGGCTGAACCGGCCAGCCTCAAGCTCAGTGTCCACATTGCGGCTGCCAAAGTTGGGCAGGCTGATTGCGTCCTGGGGGTTCAGCTTCCAGTCCAGCAGGCCAACTACCGACTTGTTGACGTACTCGATGATTTGCGAGCCACCCGGTGAACCAATAGTTGCGACCAATTCGCCACTTTTGCGTTCGAACACCAGGGTCGGGGCCATTGAAGAGCGCGGGCGCTTGCCCGGCTCGATGCGGTTGGCCACCGGCTTGCCGTTTTCTTCGGGAATAAACGAGAAGTCGGTGAGCTGATTGTTAAGGATAAAACCCTGGGTCATTACGTGTGAACCAAACGCAGCCTCAACCGAAGTGGTCATGGCGATCGCCCCGCCCTGGTCATCGACAGCGGATATGTGGGAGGTCGAAATGCGCAGTGGCGAGCGATCAGGAGCCAGGGCAAGGTTAATGCCTGCCGGAACACCGGCCTCGGCACGGCCCATGCTCTTGTCACCGATCAGAGCGGCCCGCGTCCTGAAATAGGCTTTATCCGTCAGCCCTTTCACATTGACTGGTACGAAGTCGCTGTCCGCCAGGTACTGTGCCCTGTCAGCGTAAGCCAGGCGCTCGGCTTCTGCGATCAGGTGTACCGCTGAAGGCGAAGGCTCAAGACCTGCACCGGAGCTGCTCGGTACGGGGGGCATGCTGGCGAGATCGAGGGCCGGGGATTTATCTTGCAGGGCCTCAAGAATCCCCAGGGTCTGCAACACCGCGACACCGCCCGAAGACGGTGGTGGCATACCGCAGACTTGCCACTGCTTGTAGTCCGCACACACCGGTGTGCGCTCCCTGGCCTGGTAACCACTGATATCCGCCAGGGACAGGGTCCCGGCACGAGGGTGGGATCGAACGTTGTCGACCATCGCCTGCGCGACGGCCCCCTGGTAAAACCCATCGGCGCCACGGCTGGCAATTTTTTGCAAGGTGCGTGCAAGTTCCGGGTTTTTCAGCAAGGTGCCAACCGGCAACGCTTGCCCTTGAGGTGTAAGGAAATACCGGGCCATTTCCGCCGAGCCGGCGATAAACCTGTCGGCGGCGATTTGCGTATGCAAGCGCTGGGAAACAGGAAAACCTTCGCTGGCCAGTTTGATTGCCGGTAGGAACAGATCACTCCAGGGCAGTTTGCCATGCTGCTGATGGGCCATTTCCAGCGCCCTGAGCACCCCGGGCACGCCGACTGAACGTCCGCCTATCTGGGCCTCGGAGAAAGGCATCGGTTGACCTTCTGCCCCCATGAACATCCCCGGGGTGGCACCTGCCGGAGCAGTTTCGCGGCCATCATAGGCCTGCACCCGCTTGCCGTCCCAGTACAGAATAAACGCACCGCCGCCGAGGCCACTGGACTGGGGTTCAACCAGTGCAAGTACGGCTTGCATGGCGATTGCTGCATCGATTGCCGAGCCGCCCTTGCGCAGTATTTTCTGCCCCGCCTCAGTGGCCAGCGGGTTGGCTGCAGCAGCCATATGCCGGGTGGCGTGTACCGGGGCCATATCGGTACGCAAACCCGAGGCTATTTCGGGCGCAGGCGGCAACTCGGAGGGCTTGTGCAGCTCGGGCTCCCCGGTACTGCATCCGGCCGTCCACAGGGCCAGGGCTGACAAGGCGAATACGCGCAGACTGTTGTTTTTGGCAAGCAGAAGATCAATCAAAAGGTATTCCTTCAATTATTGTCAGTGAGTCGCAAGTCCTGAAAGAACGCCTTGCCCTGGGACACACGGTCCGAGGCCCTGGGGATATTCGGACCCTGGGCATCCTGGTTTTCCACATACCAGTAACAATGCTTCACTGCCCGGGTAATACCGACATAGGCCAGACGCAGGATTTCATCTTTCTGGGCATTGTCATACGGCTCGGGGTCACCCTCCTTACCCAGACCGGCCATGCGGTAAACCTGGTTCTTATAAGGTGAGGTTGTCAGATGCTGACAATCCCCCAGCAGGAAAACAGCATCCGCCTGCAAGCCCTTGGAGCTGTGATAGGTCAGCTGCTTGAGCCTGCGATCTTCCGGCGCCAACCTCGAATCAACATTAACTACTGATTGAATATCCTTTTCTATCAGAAACTTATCGCTGCTTTTTCGAAACAACATCAAGATACTGTCCCCGGCGTTGTAATGCTCGATCAACTGCGCGGCCAACCCCTGGTCATCGCGATGCAGCACATTGACCGGGACTGCCACCTTGGGCTCACCGCTGGCCTTGGCCCGCTTGCCGGCAATGGACGGCGCGGCACGCACGATATGTTCGGCGGCATCGATGATGTGTTGATGGCTGCGAAAGTTGTCACTGAGCATCACCCGGGTGGTGGCAGGTGACGGAAATTCCTTGTTGAACTCCATGAAGTATTTGGGCGAACTGCCCCGCCAGCCGTAGATCGATTGCCAGTCATCGCCCACACACAACAACGATGAACGCTGGGCTCCACGGCCTACATGCATGGCCGGGCCACGGCTGCGGATCTCGCGCAAGCTGGCGCGTAGCCAGGACACGATCTGTGGTGAGACATCCTGAAACTCATCAATCATCAAATGCGACAACGGCCGCAGTTGCTCATGGCTGAGCAGCTTGAAGTTCTGCGGGGTGTTCTCGCCAAACAGGGAGAACATGCGGTTATAGGTCATCACCGGCGGGGTCTGTGCCAGCAGGTGGTCTTCCAGCGCCCGCCAGAACAGGCTCAAGGCCTCAAAAAAGAAACGGTCTGGATCATCCTTGGCAAAGCGCATATCGCCCACTGCGGCGGCCACGTCCAGCCCCAGGTTTTCAATAAAACTGGCGGCGGCGACAAAACTGTCGAGCAAAGGCGCCGAGCCCAACTCACCTTTGAGCTTGTAATCAAAGCCGGGGCCTGCGCTGGCATCCCCGGCGAGGGCACTGACAACACGCTTTGCAGACTCGTAGTTTTCCAGCCATATCAATGGCTTGCTGCAAAAAGCTTGAAACAGGGTGCGCTTGACTGCCCACTCGGCGCGCACGCTGAGCTTGGCCCCGGGGCGGCAGATCTGCGGGTTTTCACGGGGATCGAAGCCCAGTACCACCCAGGCATCCAGCTCGGCAATATAGCCGTGGCAATGGAACTGCGCGCCATTGATCTCGATGGTTTCGCGGTTGGGCTCAATGCCTTTGATCGGCCAGGCGCCGGCGGCAAACCAGAGGTCTTCCAGGGTGTCGCAGAGTTCTTCGTCGCGCCTGGCGGCCAGTTCGGTCACCGCCATGCGTTTTTGCACATCAGGATGGTCGCGCTCCAGCTCCTTGAGCTGCAAGGCATGCAGTCGCAGTGGTGCCAGGGTCTGACGGAAGCGCTCATCGCGGTTATATAGCCCGTGATAACAGGCATTCAGTTGCTGACGCTGGGCATCGTTGATCCGCAGGTCAAACGGGTTGCTGTCGATCTCGTCGTCGTTGAGCAGGCTGCGGCTATTCAGGGTCTCGAAGGCCTGTAACTGGCTATAGCCGGGCAAGCTGCGCACCATGGGCAAAATCCGCGAGTGAAAGGTACGCACCACATCCCGGGCTTCCTTGAGCGACAGATTGCGCCCCCACAAGGCGAAGATTTCCTGCAGCTTCTTGATAAAGTCCTTGCGCGACTCCCGGGTAAAGGTCACCACGGTCATCGAATCGAGTTCAAAGCCCAGGTAATGGGTCAGTAGCAGAATGCGCAACACCAGCGAGGTCGACTTGCCGGCTCCGGCGCCTGCAACCACCGAGGTCGACGGGGTATCACTGAAGATCATCTTCCACTGTGCGGCACTGGGCTGGGCATGCTCGGGCAGGTTGGCAGCCACGTCGGCCTTGATCAGCTTTTTCAGTTCCGGGCCCAGCGGCAGGCGCCAGTCATCGAACAGATTCTCGTCGATCCCGGGAGCACGCAGCTCCTGCGGGCGCATATCGCTGATAAACAGCACCTGGCGACCCTCTTCGAGCCCTTCGGCATGCCCCTCCTTGAAACCGTAATCCACCCCGGCACTGTGCCCGCTGCGGAACCCGTCTGCCTGGCCCTGCAGCCAGGACGGCGCATGTTGCGCGCGCAAACGGCTCAAGCCACTGCCAAACACACGCGCGGCAAGGCGCTTGAGCAAGGGCAATTGGGTAATGGGGGCAAGGTCTTCAGGCAGTTCGGGATTGTGTTGCGGCACGCTGACTCCAGGGTGTGAGGCTGTCCGGGTGGAGGGGCTATGGTCACCCCATTGCGCGCCGATTTCTAGCTAATTGCTTGGGCATCAGCCGTTTAGAGCCTGTACTAAAGGTAAATAGCGATTGACTGGCTTGCTAATGCATCTAGTAAACCGATTGGTTTAACGCATTTTTTCAGCTTTTTATCGATATGTTGCTGATGGAGAATCACCTCATCGCCAACCGGTCAACCCTTGGCACCCTTCTCAGGAGAAGCATCATGCTTGAACTCAGACCTTTCAATACGCTGGGCGGAGCAAACCACGGCTGGCTGGACGCCCATCATCACTTTTCGTTTGCCGAATACTACGACCCGCAGCGGATGAACTGGGGCAACCTGCGGGTCTGGAATGACGACGTGATCGCCCCCGGCACCGGCTTCCCGAAACACCCGCACCGCGACATGGAAATCATCACTTATGTCCGCGAAGGTGCTATCAGCCACGAAGACAATCTGGGCAACAAGGGTCGTACCGAAGCCGGTGATGTACAGGTGATGAGCGCCGGTACCGGGATTGCGCATAGCGAATACAACCTGGAGTCCACACCGACCCGGATCTTCCAGATCTGGATCGTACCCAACCAGCAGGGTGATGCTCCGGCGTGGGGTGCCAAGCCTTTTCCCAAGGGCGGCCGTGAGGGTTTTGTGACCCTGGCCAGCGGCAAGGAGGGTGACCCTGAAAGCCTGCGCATTCGTGCCGATGCGCGACTGGTAGCGGCGAACCTTAAGGCCGGGGAAACCACCGAGTACCGTCTGGACAGCGGCCGGCGAGCCTACCTGGTGCCTGCCACCGGGGTGATCGAGGTTAATGGTCTTCGGGCCAGCGCACGGGATGGTGTGGCCGTTGTCGATGAGACCCTGCTACGGGTCACCGCGATTGAAGACAGCGAGATTGTGCTGGTGGATGTGGCCTGATTCGCCTGTTGCGGCGGTCGACCAGCCTGTTAGAAGCAAGAGTGCGCTGCGTAATCTCCTGTCGCCGCTGCCGAGGAACGCAGCCTTCGTTGCCGGCCGCGGCGACAGGATCGTGGCAGGCTTTGGGCCTTTAACATCAGCCGTTTCGTACGACGTTTCGCTTTCATTCCAATGAAACATCCTAGAAAATCTTGCTCGCTTGCGCCGCCTAAAATCGGGGAATAGTCTCGTCCCATCGCTGCAAAATCAGCGGTCGGGTTTAGTAGCCCGGTTTTAGTGTTTGGCGCAAGGCGCCACCTCCGTGAGGCGCTTTTTACGGCCTGCGTTTTATGGTGGCCGTGCGCAGGGTGCCCTCGGGCACACCGGTTCCCAAACACGCCGGTCTACTAACCTGTGCACGGCTGCCACCCATTCGTTTAGTAGCTAAAAGTGGCAGCTTCCTTAACGTGTTTGGAGTTAAGCCATGAAAAAGATCACCCCCGACCCACCCGTTTTACCCCTCGATGCTGCTGACGGTAACGACCCGTTGCTGGACCGTGCCGCCACCGACCGTGCGCTCAATTTCTACCTGCAAGGCCATAGGCCCGTTCGCGCTTCGGGCACGGCCCTGTTTGCCATCCCGTCCAGTGTCAATTCAGAAGCGGCCCTGGCCCAGGCGTCAGACTTGTTGCGCTGTGCGGGTGCCTGCGCGAATGAGGCGGGGAATGGTCTGAGCGGCCCTGCGCGCGACCTGGTGTTGTCGACCCTGCACCTGGTGGAGCTGGCCAAGGGGTATGTCGACAAGTCGCTGGACACGCTGGTAACGCACTAAAGCAGCACGCGCCTGATTGGCGACAGGCGCGTTATTTCTTTCATGTGTTTGCTCCTCCGGGATCTATGGCCACGGGTTTACAGCCCTCAAACCTGCAATAGCGGTAAGCAGCCACAACGGCTCAAGGTCAAAAAAGACCCCGGCGGGCATGGGGCAGCAAAACTTGATTCGGAGCGGGTTTTAGCTTCTTATCGATTCGCTCTGAACTTATCAGAGTCGTTATATCTAAATAGCCGTAAACATTTTTATCTACGTCATGGAGACATTCACGAATGCTTACCGCAAAACTGCTGCGTCACACCTGTGCCCTGGCGCTGTTCGGCGCACCATTGGCAGTGATGGCAGCCCCAAGCACTGACCCGCTCTTCACCGTCGGTTTACTGGGCTCCTACACCAAGTTCAAATTCGAAGGTGGTAGCAAATCCGACAAGGAGGATATGGGTCAGGCCGGTGTGTTCGCCAACTTTGGCAACAAGATGACCGCCGAATCCGGTTTCATCTACCAGATCGGTGGTGAAGCCAAATACAGCAAGAAAAACGACAACAAGCTCAAGGAAGCCCAGGCCGACCTCGACCTTGGCTGGCGCGCAGCGCTGGATGCCCGCAACTTCGTCGACGTTATCGTCGGTGGCGGTTACAGCTGGACCCGTTTCGAACCTGAAATAAACGACCTGGACACAACGTTGACCTTCAAATCGCCGTTTGCCAAGGCCGCACTGGGTTACAACCACCAGTTCGACACCTCGACCCTGCGTGTAGAAGTAGGCGCCCGTCACGCTATGGATGGTCGCGCACGGCTGAAAGTCGACGGCTTCGGCAGCGGCAACGTCGACATGAAAGACCGCACCAACCCCTACGCTGAAGTTTCGCTGCTGATGAACCAGAACGGTGATATGCCGATCAATGCAGGCGTGTACTACACCCGTACGGAGTACAAAATCGACGAAGATTCGCCGATTGCCGACAACACCAAACTCAAGCGTGACGAGTTCGGCGTGAAGGTCGGTCTGGCATTCTGATCGCTTCTGGCAGGCCCCTTCAGCTGTCGGGGCCTGCATCGGCCGCATCGCCGCGGCTGCCCCTGCCTGATTCAGGCATCACTCAATGAGCCTTTTGCTGCGGAAAATCTATTTGCTTCCTGCAAATAGAGGACGCTATGCCGTTATCGAACTTTATGCCTGGTAAGCCGTCAAATTCTGCACAGGCAGGATTCTTACTCTCCTGCATACATCTCTTGATCACTTTCGATTCAGGTGAATGACATGCGTATTACATTACCCGCCCTGGTGCTGGGCATCGTGATTTCGCAGGGAGCAATGGCTGCCGGGGATGGATCTGCCGCGGTCGGAGGCGGTGTTGGCGGCGCACTGGGCAATATTGTCGGTCAACAGCTGGGCGGCTCTTCAGGAGCGGCCATCGGTGCAGGTGTGGGCGCCGCTGCCGGTAGTGCAGTGGGTGCACCCAGAGGCAGTAAAACCGAAGCCGCCATCGGTGGCGGCGTCGGTGGCGCTGGCGGCTCGCTTATCGGCGGTCAACTGGGCGGTTCCACCGGCTCTACCATTGGTGCCGGGCTGGGTGGCGCAGTAGGTGGTGCAGTGGGCAATAACCTTGGCGACGACGGCGACAGACACAGCTCCGGCGGCAAGGGTAAGCACAAGCACAAACATAAGCACCGTTGACTTTCCAGTGTCCAATGGCCAAGAGCCCGACTTCGTGTCGGGCTTTTTTATTCGATATCTGGCGGCCCGCCTTTAGAAGTCAATGGTCGCGGACAACTCAAAGGTACGCGGCGCACCCAGGCCCAGGCTGGACAACAGCGGCGTCCCCCAATAGGCCTTGTTGGTCACGTTGTTCACACTCCCACGCAACGTCACCGGTTGGCTGGCCACCCGGGTGCTGTAGCGTGTGCCCAGGTCGTAGACCGTGTAGCCCGGTATCGACTGGGTATTATCGGCGCTGATGTATTGCTTGGACACCGAGGTGGCGTTGGCCGTCAGTGTCAGGCCTTCGATGACCGGGGTGTCCCATTCCACACCCAGCTTGCCCTGCAGCCGGGGCTGGCCAATGGCGGTCTTGCCCTCGTTGGTGCCGCCCTGGGCCTTGGTGATTTTCGGGTCGACATGGGCCACACCGCCCATCAGGCGTACGTCGTGCAGCGGCGAGCCGAAAAAGCCCCACTCGACCCCTCGGTTACGCTGCTCGCCGCCAAAGGAAAAGATATTGGTATCCGGGTCCAGGTAGCTGCTGGGGCGGGTAATTTCATACAGGCTCAGGGTGTGGGTGAAGTCACCGAGGTCTACCTTGAGGCCTACTTCCTTCTGCTTGGACTTGTAGGGGGCGAACACGTCACCGAAGTTTTTCGCCGTCATCGGTGCCGCCGCGCCCTCGCTCAGGCCTTCGATGTAGTTGGCATACACCGACACCTGGTCGGTGATCTTGACCAGCAGTGCCGCTGCCGGGGTGGTGGCGCCTTCGTCATAGCGGTTGATGCGTGCGCCGGTGGATGTGCTGAAGCTGTCGGTCAGCACTTGCTGGCGACGTACACCCAGGGTCAGTTGCACCCGGTCTTCGAGAACCGACAGTGTATCGGCCAGGCCATAGCTGGTCAGGCGGCTCTTGGTATGGGCAATGTACGGGAAGCTCTTGGCCGCAGCTGGCCCCCACTGTGGGTGGTAGATGTTGGTGACCCAGTCCGCGCCCGGCACCGAGCGGCGCCCGTAGTCCTTTTGAGTGTCGCCGTAGTGTGTGGCATTGAGGGTCCATTGATGCTTGATCGCGCCAGTGTGCAGGTTGCCCTTGAGGCCGACCTCGCCGGAGGTTTTCTCCAGGTCCATTTTCAACTGGCCCATGGAGGTCTTGAAGTCACCCGCGTCGTTGAACACCGTCGCCATCATGGTGCCGCTGTACTCGTAATGGGTTGTGCTCATGCCATACGCCGCATAAGCCATCAGGTTGTCGCTCAGGTCGAACTCACCGCGCACGATGGCCCCCCGGTCCGTGGTTTGCACATAGGCCCAGTCAGGGTTGAGCAGAGTGTCGGCCTTGGGCGGTTTGGGCACGGCCACACCGGAAGCCAGGTTGATACCGCGGTTCTGCCCGCGCACACGGTCTTCACTTTGATACAGGTCGGCAGACAGCCGCACGCGTTCACCGCGCCAGTCCAGGCCCAGGGACGTGAGCTCGGCTTTCTGCCGCTGGTGGTTGATTGCGCCGTCACCGTCACGGTACACACCGTTGAAGCGTACGCCGAATTGCTGGTCTTCACCGAAGCGCCGGCCCACATCGAGATGGCCACCGAACTGCGCATCGGACATATAGGTGCCCGTCAGCCGTGTCAGCGGTTCGTCGCCGGCCCGTTTGGGTACCAGGTTGACCGCCCCTCCGACCGAGCCTCCCGGCGGCATGCCATTGAGCAAGGCCGACGGGCCCTTGAGCACTTCGATACGCTCATACATTTCCGGTGAAATCCGGTAATACGGGGCCACCCCAAACAGCCCGCCCATCATCACGTCGCTGATATTGCTGGCGAAGCCACGGATGGAGTAGTTCTCACTGAAGGTCCCGGTCAGGCCGTTGCTAAACACCGAGGGATCAGTTGCGGCAATCACCTGGGTGATGTTCTGCGCCTGACGGTCGGCAATGTACTGCTCCGTATAGCTGATGGTACTGAACGGGGTTTCCATAAAGTCCTTGTTGCCCAGCAGCCCAACCCGGCTGCCATAGGCCACCTGCCCGCCTGCGTAACCGGGCGGCAAGTCGGCCGGGGTGGCCATATGGCCCTCAACCATCGTGGCAGGCAGCGTTGATGCGCCGGGTTCTTTCTCGTCAGGGATGGTCTCGGCATGGGCTGCCAGGCTTGTCATGGCCAGCGTCAGCAACACGGCATGTACCGCCGTGGCGGTACGGTTCAGGGCAAAAATTGCGCGCGGGGGCGCAATGCGGGTAGGAAAATGACAGTGACTCACGTGAAGACTCCGTTGGACTGGCAGGGAATGGTTTTTGTTAATCTGAATCTAAGGAATGGTTTTAATGAGAATCGTTATATGGCCAGAAAAATGCCTGGCAGCCGCCTTCAGGCGTTAGCCCTGATAGCCCTTGATCACATCGTCGATTACCAGTTTCAGGGCGGTCGGACTGGCACCTGTGACGTACCAGGCCTGGGGATCGACAACGATCACCCGGCCGTTTTTCCAGGCGTTGGTCTGGCGCAGCAACGGGTTGCCCAGGCTCTCGATAGCCATTGCCGGGCGGTGTTCCATTACCGCCGTACGGTCCACGATGTAGATGATGTCGGGGTTGGCCTGCTGGATAAATTCGCTGGATACCGGTTGCCCATGCAGCCCCGCCTCTGCCGTAGGGCTGGCGGGTTTGACACCCAGGCCGGTGAAAATAAAGCCGTAGCGCGACTGCACGCCGAAGGAGCTGAACGCGCCGTTGTTATGCAGCACCACCAGCGCTTTTTCAGGGCGCCCGCGGGTGATGCCTCTCGCCTCCTCGACTTTCGCGTCCAGTGCCCGGGCTTTTTCCTGCGCGAGCCCCTGTTTGGCGAACATCTGCCCCAGGGTCAGCAGGTGCTGCCTGATCACCTCGATATGGCGGGTCTCGCTGTCACGATAATCGACATCGAAATGAACGGTCGCGGCCATCTCGCTCAAGGCTTGATAGTGGTTGGCCTGCAGTGAGGTGATCAGGATCAGGTCCGGCCTGGCGGCATGTACCCGTTCCAGGTTGGGCTGCACAATCGACCCCAGATCCTCGACACCCGGTGCATCCCGATAGCGGGCGAGAAAGTGCGGGATGAAATCCTTGGGCATGCCCGCCACGGGGACACCCAGTTGATCGAGGAAGTCGACTTCATTCATGTCCAGTGCAACCACCCGCTGCGGTACACGTTCAATGACCGTGGTGCCCAACTGGTGTTGCACCGTAAGCGGCGCAAAAGGCGTCTGCACGGCTTGCACAGCGGTGGCGGCCCGTGGGGGCTCTGCCGGTTTGTCATTGCAGCCCTGCACTGCCACGGCCGCGCCGAGCAGCAGGGCCAACGGCCATAACCGATCTTTGTTGTGGATCATCATTTCGCGTCTCTTTCCAGGGGGTTGAAGTAGTTGCACAGGCGACCGCGCGGGCTGTGGGTGATCTCGAAGTCCAGCCCGTAGAGTTCGCCCAGCCGCGCTTCGGTGATCACCTCGTCAACGCTGCCGGCGCAATGCACCGCGCCCGCCTTCATCGCAACGAAGTGATCGCAGTAGCTGGCGGCAAAGTTGATGTCATGCACCACCAGAATCACCGTGCGCCCCTGTTCGTCGCACAAGCGGCGCAGCGCCCGCATAATCTGTACGGCGTGCTTGATATCGAGGTTGTTCAGCGGCTCATCGAGCAGCAGGCAATCGGTTTGCTGGGCGATGGTCATGGCCAGAAAGGCCATCTGCCGCTGCCCGCCGCTGAGTTCGTCGAGGTAGGCATGGCGCAGCGCTTGCAGCGACAGAAAGGCGATGGCCTCGTCGATGATCCGTTGATCTTCGCCGGTCAACACACCACGGCTGTATGGGAAGCGCCCGAAGGCAACCAGTTCCTCCACCCGAAGGCGCAGGTTGAAGTCCGGTGACTGGCGCAAAGTGGCCACGCGCCTGGCGTAATCGCCAATCGCGATACCCGCGACCCCACGCCCCTCGATGCGTACTTCACCGGCCGTGGGCTCCATCAGCCGCGCTATCATCATCAACAGCGTGGTTTTGCCCGCGCCGTTGGGGCCGATCAGCGCCGTCAGTTGCCGGGGCGGGAAACTCGCGTCGACACCGCGTAGTACGGTCTTGCTGCCATAGGTTTTATGGATGCCGTGAACAGTGATCATGGAGCTCCTCGGGTACGCACCATCAACACCAGGAAATACCCGCCGCAGACCAGGTTGACGAGAATGCCGACGGTGGTTTTGTAGTTGAAGACATGCTCGACCAGCAGTTGCGCAACGATGAAAATGCCGATGGCAATCACGCTGCCCAGCGCCAGCGTGACCCGGTGCCTGAAGGTGCGGGCCAGCGCATAGGTGATGTTCGCCACGAAGATGCCCATAAACGCCGTGGGCCCCAGCAGGCTGGTTGAGACCGCCACCAGTGCCGCAATCAGCGCCAGGTGCAGGCGCACGCTGCGCCGGTAATCGACCCCCAGGGACATGGCCTGGTCGCGCCCCAGCGCCAGCACATCGAGGGTTGCCAAGGTTCTGCTGCCCACCAGGCACACGGCGCCCACCAGCAGCCCCGCAATCAGCAACTGCTGCGGCTGGACGCGGTTGAACGAAGCCAGGCTGAAACCCTGCAAAACCGAAAACTCGCCGGGGCTGACCTTGAGCTGGACAAACTGGGTGAACGTGCCTATCACCATCGTCAGCACCAGCCCGACCAACAGCAGGAAATACACGTTGCTCTTGCCGTTGCGCAGCAGGTAACGATGGATAAGCCACGAGTAGCCAAGCAACAGCAGCACAGACACCATAAAGTTGCCGTTACTGCCCAGTAACACCGCACTGCTGGTGCCCAGCAACAGCACCAGCAAGGCTTGCAACAGCAGGTAAATGGCCTCGTAGCCCATGATTGCCGGGGTCAGTATCCGGTTGCCGGTGAGGGTCTGGAACGTGATCGACGACCAGGCGATGCACACACCGCCAATCACCATGGCCATAAGCCGGGCGATCCGCTTGGGGATTACATAATCAAAATCCATGCCCGACCCCAACAACACGAAGGTCAGCGCCAGGGCCGCTACCAGAACCCATACCCCATGCCGGGGTTGCAGACGCCTCATCGGTGCCTCCAGATGATCAGCGCCAGGAACAGCACACCGCCCACGCTGCCTGCCATCAAGCCGATGGGCACTTCAAACGGGTAAATCAGCAGCCGTCCGAGGATGTCGCACACCAGCAGCATTGACGCGCCGCCCAGGGCAACGATGGGCAGCGTACGGCCCAGGTGGTCGCCATAACGCAGCGCCACCAGGTTGGGAATGACCAGCCCGACAAAAGGAATCGCCCCTACCGTGATGACCGTGGCTGATACCGTGACCGCCACCAGCAGCAAGCCCAGGGCAACGTTTGACGAGTAGTTCAGGCCCAGGCTTGTAGCCATGCCCTTACCCATGCCCAGCACGGTGAAACGGTGGGCATACAGATAGGCCAGGGCAACAATCGGCAAGATCAGGTAGATGATCTCGTAGCTGCCCTGCACCACCCTGGAAAAGTCGCCCAGCAGCCAGCCCTGCATGCTTTGCATGATGTTGTGGTGGTAGGCGTAGAACTCGGCAATGGCGCTCAGCACGCCGCCATACATCAGGCCGATGACCGGCACCAGCACCGTGTTTTTGAATCGGATCCGGCGGATGATCACGACAAATATCAACCCCGAGGCGAAGCAAAACACCAGCGCAAACAGCATGCGCCCTGTCGTGCCGGCGCCGGGCACCGCAGCCAGCGATACCAGGATGCCGAGCCTGGCCGCATCCAGCCCGCCCGAAGTGCCTGGCTCAACGAACTTGTTGTGCACGATGTGTTGCAGGATCACCCCGCACACTGCCAGGCCAGCCCCGGTCAGCACCAGCGCCGCCAGGCGCGGCAAGCGGCTGGCCGTGAGCGTCAGCCAGGCATCGCCCGACAAGGACCACAGCTGCGACCACTCCAGTTGCCGGGCCCCCACCAGCAGTGATGTGACGCAGAGCATGGCAAATACCCCTAGCCATCGTGCCCGCATCATTGCAGCTCACTGCCGCTCGCCACCCGCCAACCCTTGGCAGCCCGACGCTGTTCAAGAAACTTCGCGTAAAGCCCCTTGGCGGCAAGCAATGCCGCGGGCGTGCCCTGCTCGACCACCCGGCCGTGATCCAGTACCACGATCCGGTCGGCCATCGACACCGTAGACAGTTGATGCGCAATGACCACCAGCGTGCGCTGCCCGCGCAACCTGGCCAGTGTCCGGGCGATCACGTGCTGATTCTCGGCATCCAGCGCCGCAGTGGCTTCATCCACCAGCAAGATGGCCGCCTCCTTGATCAGTGCGCGTGCAATTGCAATACGCTGGCGCTCACCGCCCGACAGCCGTGCACCACCCTCGCCCACCGGTGTGTCGAGGCCTTGCGGCAAGCGCCCGACAAGTTCGCCAAGCCCGGCCTGCTGCGCCGCCTCGAGGATTTCGTCAGCATTGGCGGTGGGTTTGCCGATGCGGATGTTGTCGGCAATGCTGCCCTGAAACAGGTAACAGTCCTGGAATATCTGACTGATCTGACCCGCCAACTGGCTGTCGGACATGTGCCGCACATCCACACCACCCACGAGCACGCACCCTTCGCGCGCATCGAAAAACCGTGCGATCAGCCGTACCAGCGTGGTCTTGCCCGAGCCCGAAGCACCGATCAACGCTGTCATGCTGCCCGGCTCAATACGCAGGCTGACATCATGCAGCACATCGGCCTGATCGGGCGCGTAAGCCATGCTCACTGCGCGCAACTCTATAGAGCCATCCCGTGGCGGTTGTGGCTGATCCGGCTCCGGCAAGGGCCGGGCGGCAAAGATGGCCTGCACCGCGTCAAGTTGACCGCTGGCACTGCGCAGGATCTCGGCATAACCGGCCACGTCCAGCAACGGCTCGATATAGCGGCTGCTCAACAACAGCGCAACGACTACCGCAATCACCGAAGCGTTATCCCGCGTGTCGCCCATCAGGCCGTTAAGCCACAAGGCGGCTGCGATCAACAGGGCCGCAAAGATCACCTGCACGACCCAGGTATTGAGTACCACCGAAAGCGATGACTGATAGATCAGGCGCAGCCCGGACTGGCGCTGGCGCTCGAGCGCCTGTTCCAGCAACTGCGTCCCGCCCCCTTCGCCATTGAACGCGCGCAGTACCGATTGCGCCTGGGCAAACTCGACCATGCGCTGGCTGGCATCCGCGAAGTGCCGCTGGAAAGCCCGGTCAGTACGCTGCCCCAGGCGCGCGTTCAACAGCAGCGCCCCTGCCAGTACCGCAAGCCCCAACAGCGCAATCAGCCTCAGTGGCCAATGCACGGCAAACAGTGCGGCGACGATCACCAAAGGCGTCACCGCGCCACTGATCACAGGGGTGAAAACGTGCGCTGGCAACTGCGCCACCGCCATCATGCCCTGGGTAATTACATGCCCCAGATGGCCGGTGTTCTGCGTCGTAAACCAGCCCAGGGGCAATCGCGCCACATGGTCGCCGATGCGCTGGCGCGCCCCCTGCAAAAGGGCCACGCCCACCGCGACACCGGCGCGCTCCACCCGGCGCCGGCAGGCCCAGCACACAGCCATGCCGGCAAGCGTCACCAGCAGCCACAATGCTGCACCTCGTAGATCGTTAGCGAGCAAATGCCCCAGCACCGGTACCAGGGTGGTGAGTGTCAGCCCGCTGAGCAAACCATAAAACACTGCCATCCAGACATAACGATGCAGCACGGGCGCGTCGTCGCCCAACAGTTCTAACAAGGGTTTCAGCATGACGGCACCGCCAGTTCTGCAGAGAATGAGTAGTCGCCCTGCGCCCACAGGCGGGCATAAAGGCCCTTGCGGGCAAGCAGTTCGCCGTGGCTGCCCTGCTCGTGAATCGTGCCGTTGTCGAGCACGATGATCTGGTCTGCGTGCATCACGGTGTCGAGCCGGTGCGCGATGACCAGCAAGGTGCGGCCGCCGGCAAAACGCGAGAGTGCATCCTGGATGGCCACTTCACTTTCGGCATCCGCCGCCGCCGTGGCCTCGTCGAGCACCAGCACGGGCGGATCGAGCAACACGGCACGGGCGATGCTCACCCGCTGCAACTCACCGCCGGAAAACTGCGCATCCTCACCCACCACCGAGTCATAGCCACGCGGCAGGGCAACAATGCGCGCATGGATATTGGCCGTGCGCGCAGCATCCTCAATCTGCTGGCGGGTGGCCGTTGGTCTGCCCAGGGCAATGTTGTCGTGCACACTGGCGTGGATCAGCCGTACCTCCTGCAATACAAAACCGATATGCCGGTACAGGGTTGCCGTCTCAATCTGACGCAGATCCACACCCCCCAGGGTGATACGCCCTTGCGTCGGGTCAAAAAAACGCAGCAGCAGGCGCGCCAGGGTTGACTTGCCGGCGCCGGAGCACCCCACCACAGCGGTGGTCGTGCCGGGTTTGAGAACCAGGTTGATGTCCGCCAGCCCCCGGCCGGCGCTTTCATAGCAGTAGCCAACGTGCTCAAAACCAATTTCGCTGCCCCGGGGCATCTGCTGCATGCCCGGTGCCGGTTGCTCCAGCACCGGTGTATCGAGCAGGGCCTGTACACGCCGGGCCGCACCCACTGCATTGTTGAGGTCATGGGTGATGTAGTGCAGCAACAGCAAGGGGCCACACAGGCCCGGAGTCACCAGGGCGAACGGCAGCACATCCAGCGCAGCGATCCAGCCCAGTGCCACGAACAGGGTGCCGAACGCCAGCACGCCGCCCAGCACCGCGACCGGCGCGATCATTGCGTTGGCATTGGCCATCGAACCCACCAGCGGGCGAGTGAAACCGACAAAAGCCCGGGCGAAGGCATCGACGGCCTCACGGTAACTGCCGTGTGCCTTGCCAACAGCCCCGAACGACTTCACTACCGGGATGCCATTGACGAACTCGACCACGGCATTGTCGATACGCCCCATGCCCTCGACAAACGCCTGCATGTTGCTCTCGCTGGCTTTCATGGCGCGGGTAAAAAACAGGAAGAACCCCGGGAACGGCAGGATCGAGACAATTGCCATGCGCCAGTCCATTACAAACAGGTAGACCAGCGAGAACACAATGGCGCCGACCGCTCGCCCCACGGTGGTGTAGAAATGCGCCGTCAGGCTGTGCAGGGTATTGATGTCATCCTGCATCGCCTGCTTGACCTCACCCGAGCCCCGGCTGGTGAACCAGCCCAAGGGCACGCGGCTCAGGCGCTGCACAATGGCCAGGCGCAGGTGGTGGGTAATACGGTTATCCGCCAGATGGGCCAGCAGCTCCCCGGTGGATATCAACAACATGCCCGCGCACAGACTCGCCACGCCGATACCTACTGCCCGCCACACCTCATGAGCAGTGATTGCGTTGTCACCCAGAACCAGCCCGGCGACATGCGCAATACCTGCCAGCGGTACCAGCGTCAGCATGGCGCCAACGCCCGCAAGCAGGGCGGCAATCAGCAGCCGCCCACGAATCGGGTGAAGCACCTGGCTGACAGGGTCACGCATCTTGGGTGTGGCCGCAGCCGTGTGAGGAGTTTCCATGCCAGTCAAACATCCGCAATGTCATAAGAATGGAAGGCCACTGGCATTCCGGTTAAGCGCAAACAAGGGGGGTGTATGCGCAACTGATAGTGGCTCGCAAATGAGAACCTTAATTAGTTGCATGACTATAAACTAATTTGCGAAATGCTGACAAGACAGCTACAAGACACTCCTCACCGATCAAGGAACGGCCATGAACGCCTCACAACCACCCGCGACCCGCGGGCGCCCTCGCACCATCACCCGCGAGCGCATCGTCGAAGCAGGCATCGAGATCGGCCTGCCGGGTATCACTTTTGTCGGCGTTGCTGCCGCTTTGGGGGTCAGTCATATGGCGCTGTACAAGCATGTTGCCAATCTGGAGGCGCTGAAGAATCTGATCGCCGAAGAGATCTTCACCCGCTGGCAGATACCGCGGGTCGACGCCGATCAGCGTGGTGAACTCAAGGACTACCTGACGGTGTTTGCCACCTCGGTGCGCCTGTTTGTAAAGGCCCACCCCGGCTTGACGCCCTACGTGATTCGCCGCTTGGCGGCGACCCAACCGATGCTCGCCAAGATCGACGAGCATCAGAGCCATATCGCCCAGGTCTACGCCATTACCAAGGCGCAGGCCCGCTGGCTGCTGGCAACCGTGGCCTTCCACGGAATTGCCGTAGCCGACACGGTGTATTCAGTCACCGGCCAGCCCGTTGAAGAAGCCCAGCGCCTGGCCGAAGAAATCGAGATGGAGGCCGAGCTGGACCGCGGCATGCGTGCACTGATCGTTGGCGCACTGGTGCTCATGGATGAAGAGGAATTCCAGGCAAAGCCATAGGTTTGACATCATGTAAATCAATAACTTGCATATGACTGTTCATGTAAATCATTTTGTTTGAGCCGTCATTGCCAGGGAACTACTGAGCGAAATCGAGTCCAATCAGGTTCATGTCGTTCAGGATCTAGATGATGAAAACGCAGGCACACCGATGAGCAGTAAAACCAACCACGGCTGGGCCTGGGCGTACCACAAGATTCGCGGCCTGCAATGCACACGGGTGACATCGGCCTACAGGGCCACCCTTTATGTGCTGCGTGGCGATACAGGCACCTTCCACAGCGATGCCAGTTGGCAAAAAAACCGCATCCGGCGCTAGTATGCAGCCATTACTTATGGCGCAATTTTTGACATGTCCAAGAAGCAAACCGCAGAAAACCCGGCAGCTACGGCAGCTGGCATAGAACAATCGATCCAGGCCCTCAACAAAATGGCCGAACGCCTGTGGGGTGATGGCCGCGAAGCCGAGGCCAAGGCCCTGATCGACGCGCTTGATGCTCTAAATCGGGCGCTGGACCGGATCCGGATTGGCGAAATCGGTCGGGCGGCGACGCTTCACTGATGCCGATACTGGCCAAGAGCCATTAAAGCCGGTGAAAAATCTGAGGCGTTGCGGTATAGATAGCGTTCATCCCCAGAATATGGACATTCAATGAACGCTTCCAAACTCTCGTCTGCGCTGTACTGTGCCGTGGCCATTTCACTGTTGAGCGGCTGCGCGGCCTCGGTTAAAAGCGGTGGCAGCCCCATGCTGCCGATCCAGGCAACAGCCAAGCAAAACCTGCGCGTCAACTTTGAAGGCAACAGCAAGGTTCAACAGAACGAGGACTGGCCCCTGCTGAAGCAAGAATGGAAGGAGGCCTTGCATGCCGAAGCCTCTGCAGAGGGCTACCGCCTTGCTGAGTCCCAACTGCTCAGCCTTGATGGAAAAGACGGTGTGGGCATCAAGATCAATGTAAGCAACTTCCGCTACATCACGCCGGGTGCACGGTATGGCGCAGGCATCATGGTGGGGAATGCCTGGGTCAACTCAAGTGCAGACTTCACCGATCTGAAGACCGGCCAGTTGCTGGGGACCCGGACCTACGATACGTCATCATCGGCCTGGGAAGGCGTCATGTCGGCCATGACCCAGGAGCAGGTCGAAGCCATCGCCCGGCAAATCATTGCCGATATCAAAAGCGCCAAGGCCTATTGACCTTTTGCCCCGCAAGCGGGCCCTTGTACCTCAAGGGCCAGTAGCACAGCGCTTTTTATCACCCCCGGTTTCAACACCGGCGCCACCGATATCACCCTGCAAGTGATACAGGGCGCACTTTGCGACTAGGCTGCATACGGAACAGACCTCCAATAAGAACAATCGAGTGTCGTGAGCCGCCATGAACATTCTCTACGATGAACGCGTCGACGGCGTCCTGCCGGACGTCGATAAAGCCGTATTACTGCGCACCCTGCGCACACGCTTGCCAAACCTTGAAGTCCTGCATCAGCGTGAAGAACTCAAGCCCTACGAATGCGACGGGCTTAGCGCCTATCGCACCACGCCCCTGCTGGTAGTGCTGCCACGCCAACTGGACGAGGTACAGGGCGTGTTGCGCATCTGCCATGAGTTGCGCGTGCCGGTGGTCGCACGCGGGGCCGGTACCGGCTTGTCCGCAGGGGCATTGCCCCTGGAAAAAGGCGTGCTGCTGGTAATGGCGCGCTTCAACGCTATCCTTCATATCGACCCCAACGCCCGCAGTGCACGGGTTCAGCCCGGTGTGCGCAACCTGGCCATTTCCCAGGCAGCGGCGCCGTATGACCTGTACTACGCGCCGGATCCGTCCTCGCAGATTGCCTGTTCGATCGGTGGCAACGTCGCTGAAAACGCCGGTGGCGTGCATTGCCTCAAGTACGGTTTGACCGTGCACAACCTGCTAAAGATCGAAATACTGACCGTTGACGGCGAGCACCTGACCCTGGGGGCGGATGCCCTCGACTCCCCCGGTTTCGATCTGTTGGCACTGTTTACCGGTTCCGAAGGCATGCTCGGGGTCATTACCGAGGTCACGGTCAAACTGTTGCCCAAACCGCAAACCGCCAAAGTGTTGCTGGCAGCCTTCGACTCGGTTGAAAAAGCCGGTCGCGCCGTGGCTGACATCATCGCCGCCGGCATCATACCCGCAGGGCTGGAGATGATGGACAACCTGGCCATCCGCGCCGCCGAAGATTTTATTCATGCTGGTTACCCGGTCGAGGCCCACGCCATCTTGTTGTGCGAACTCGACGGCGTCGAAGCCGATGTACATGACGATTGCGCGCGCGTGCGCCAGGTGCTTGAACGGGCTGGCGCCAGCTCCGTGCGCCAGGCCAGGGACGAAGCTGAGCGGGTGCGCTTCTGGGCCGGGCGCAAGAACGCTTTTCCCGCCGTAGGTCGCCTTGCGCCGGATTACTACTGCATGGACGGCACCATTCCGCGCCGTGAGTTGCCCGGCGTACTGCAGGCCATTGCCGGATTATCGACCCACTACAACCTGAGAGTGGCCAATGTGTTTCATGCCGGTGACGGCAATATGCACCCGCTTATTCTGTTCGATGCCAATCAGCCCGGGGAACTCGAGCGCGCCGAAGCCCTGGGCGGCCAGATCCTTGAGCTCTGCGTCAAGGTCGGTGGCAGCATTACCGGCGAACACGGCGTAGGCCGCGAGAAGATCAATCAGATGTGCGCGCAGTTCAACAGCGATGAACTGACCCTGTTTCATGCCGTCAAGGCCGCCTTCGACCCCGGCGGCTTGCTCAACCCCGGCAAGAACATCCCCACCCTGCATCGCTGCGCCGAGTTGGGCGCCATGCACGTGCATATGGGGCAACTGCCCTTCCCCGAACTGGAGCGGTTCTGATGCGCAGTGCAGACAATGTCGATACCAGCGCCCTGTTGCTGGAGCAGGTCAATCAGGCGCTGCAATACGCCACCCCGCTACGTATCCAGGGCGCCAACAGCAAAGCCTTCCTTGGCCGCAGCGTGGCCGGTGAAGTGCTCGACACCCGCGGCCATCGGGGCATTGTCAGCTATGACCCCACCGAGCTGGTGATCACCGCACGCTGCGGTACGCCTCTGATGGAGCTGGCGCAGGCGCTGGATAAAGCCGGGCAAATGCTGGCCTGCGAACCGCCCTCTTTCGGTGCCGCCACGGTCGGCGGCATGGTTGCCAGCGGCCTGTCGGGGCCGCGCCGGCCCTGGTCAGGTTCGCTCAGGGACTTTGTCCTCGGCACCCGGGTGATCACCGGGCACGGCAAGCATTTGCGTTTTGGCGGCGAAGTCATGAAAAACGTCGCTGGCTATGACCTGTCCCGTTTGATGGCCGGCAGCTACGGCGCACTGGGAGTCATCACCGAAGTGTCACTCAAGGTGCTGCCCAAGCCGCGGCAATCCCTGAGTATCAGCCTGGAACTGGACACGGCGCGAGCCCTGCTGCGCCTCGCCGAATGGGGCCGGCAACCGCTGCCGATCAGCGCTGCCTGCCACGATGGCCAGCGCCTGCACCTGCGCCTGGAGGGTGGCGAAGGCTCGGTGATGGCGGCTCACGAACGCCTGGGCGGCGAGCGCCTGGACGCTTCGTTCTGGACACGGCTCAACGAACACCAATTGAGCTTCTTCGATGAGGGCCAGCCCCTCTGGCGCCTGTCCTTGCCCAACAACACCCCGGAACTTGAGCTGCCCGGTGAGCAGTTGATCGATTGGGGCGGTGCCCAGCGCTGGCTCAAGTCGGATGCTGAGGCGAGCTTTATCCGCACGGTCGTAACCGAGGTCGGCGGCCATGCCACCTGCTACAGCCACGGTCTTGTCGACAGCCCGTTCCAGCCGTTACCGGAGGCTCTGATGCGCTACCAGCGTAGCCTCAAACAACAACTCGACCCGCAGGGTATTTTCAACCCCGGGCGCCTGTACGCGGAGCTTTGAACCATGCAGACCACGTTGAGCGAACAGGCCCGCCAATTGCCCCGTGCCGGGGAGGCTGAACGCATCCTGCGCAGTTGCGTGCACTGTGGTTTCTGTAACGCCACCTGTCCGACCTATCAGTTGCTCGGTGATGAACTGGACGGCCCGAGGGGGCGTATTTACCTGATCAAACAGGTACTGGAAGGCAATCAGGTGACGCAGAAAACCCGACAGCATCTGGACCGTTGCCTGTCTTGCCGCAATTGCGAAACCACCTGCCCCTCAGGCGTCGACTACCACAACTTGCTGGACATTGGCCGGGCAATGGTTGAGGCCCAGGTACCCAGATCGCTCGGGCAACGCTTGCTGTTTCAAGGGCTGCGCAGCGTCATACCCAATGCGGGCCGGTTCAGGTGGCTACTGCGCAGTGGTCAGATCTTGCGCCCCTGGCTGCCCGCACGCCTGCAAGACAAACTGCCAGGCCAGGTCCCCGCGCCCGGGCTGCGACCGACCACCCGCCATGCCCGGCAAGTACTGCTGCTCGAAGGCTGCGTGCAACCGAGCTTGTCACCCAACACCAACGCAGCAGCGACCCGAGTGCTGGACCGATTGGGCATCAGCGTGATTCCTGCCCGAGAAGCCGCTTGCTGCGGTGCAGTGGACTACCACCTGGACGCCCAGGCCGCAGGACTTGATCGCGCCCGGCGCAATATCGATGCCTGGTGGCCGGGGATTGAACGAGGGGCCGAAGCAATCGTGCAAACCGCCAGCGGCTGCGGTGCCTTTATCAAGGAGTACGGCCACCTGCTCGGCAACGACCCGGCCTATGCCGAAAAAGCTGCCAAGGTCAGTGCGCTGGCCAGGGATCTGGTTGAAGTGCTGCGCGACGAGCCACTGCACACCCTCGGTGTGCACAGCAATCAACGGCTGGCGTTCCACTGCCCCTGCACCTTGCAGCACGGGCAAAAACTCGGCGGCGCGGTTGAAGGCATTCTCACCCGGTTGGGGTTCAACCTGACCGCGGTGCCCGACAGCCACTTGTGCTGCGGCTCGGCAGGCACTTATTCGCTGACCCAGCCCGAACTGTCCCGGCAACTGCGCGACAACAAACTCAACGCACTGGAAAGCGCGCACCCCGAGGTTATTGTCACGGCCAATATCGGCTGCCAGGCACACCTCGACAGTGCAGGCAGAACCCCGGTGCGGCACTGGATCGAGCTGGTGGAGGCGGCGTTGCCCTAGCCTGAAATTGCCCCATAAAAATCCGCCATGTGCTGCCACATCGCAATCGGGTTGGAATACATCGGGAAGTGGCCGCAAGCCGGGATCTGCCCCAGGCGTACGCCGTGAGCCGCGATATGCGGCAGGTAGGACAGTGACGCGTTCTGGTCGCCAAACATAAACATCTTCGGGCACGGCAAGCCGAGAAACTTGCCCATCAGGTTGGCGTTATCGGACAGCTCGACCATCGATTCGAAAATCCCCCGCACCGCTTGCACACGCACCTTGTGTCTCAGGTTCGCGGCATACAGGGCACTGGCATAGGCCGGGGCATGGCGGGCACGCTCGATAAAGGCCGTAAAAAACAGCTCAGGATCATCACTCGGGCAGTCGATGATCTGACGGCTGAGAAAGCAGTCCTCGGGGGCAATATTGCCTTCGATATCGACAAAACTGAGTACCCGCTGCGGGAACTGATGGGCCAGCATCAGGGCGGTCAACCCGCCCATGGAATGGCCCACCAGATGGAAGCGTTCGATGCCGAAATGCTCGAGCACTTGCAGCGCCGTTTGCTGCAAAAAAGGGATGGAAACCCGGGCAAGATCACTGCACCCGCTGTCACCGCACCCCGGCGCATCGTAGGCCAGAAAGGCATGCCCGGCGAACTCCGCACGCAGCGCGATATCGGCATAGTCTTCCTTGCTCGAACCGAAGCCATGCAGAAAGACAATCGGTGCCAGTTCCCCTTCTCGGTGAAGAGCGGCAATAGTCAAGTGCACACCCTCTACCTCCAGCGGCACTTGGGTATGGGCAAAGGTTGCGGGTACGGGCACGGGCATGACTCCTGAAGCGTTAAGGCGGCGGACCAATGTCAGGCACATCGGCCCTGGTGTAAATGCCTAAGACCAGAAGGTTTACATAGGCCAAACCTATCAAAAACATCATGCCTTGGCGCTTAAACGAGCAATGATCGCCTCTATCAGCGGGTTCGACCGATTGGCATTCCATGCCACGGCAGTGGTCACCACGTTGAGCTTTTCGCTCAGTGCACGGAATACCACATTGGCGGGAGCCAGCTTTTTCAAGGACGCAGGCACCAGCGCAATACCTTGGCCATAGCTGACAAAGGCGATTTGCGAGGCCACGGAACGCACTTCGTGCAACACCCGCGGGGAAAAGCCGCTAGCCCGGCAGGTGGCAATCAGATTGTCGAAATACACCGGGCTGACCTTGCGCGAAAACATCACCAGAGGCTCATTGGACAGGCTGGCCAGGCTGATGCGCGTGCGCGCTGCCAGCGGGTGATCACTGGGCAGGGCCAGCATCAGGCGGTCCTCCAGCAGCGGCAGTGACTGGATTGAGTCCCCCAGACCACCGTCCAGGCGGGCAAACGCCAGATCAATATCCCCCGCCTCCAGCGCCGGCACCGCTTCGACGCTGTCAATTTCCCGCACCGAGACGGTCAAGTGCGGGTAATCCTCCTTCAACCGCTCGATCAGGCCCGGCAGTACATCAAACATGGCCGTGGAAATTGCGCCAATGGTCAACATCCCCGACTGCCCCGCCAGCGCTTCATCCACGGCCAGCTCCAGACGCTCCAACTGCTCGGCGAACTTGCGTACGGCCGGCAGAATTGCCGCCCCCACCGGCGTCAGCTTGGCACCGCGCCGCGAGCGCTCGAACAGTTTGACCTTGAGCGCTTGCTCCAGCACCTGGATCTGCTCGCTCAGCGGCGGCTGGGACATGCCTAGGCGCTTGGCGGCGCGGCCGAAATTCTGCTCTTCGGCGACGGCCAGAAAGAGCCAGAGGTGACGGATCAGACGGAAATTGATCATGGTTTTTCCATAGGTTTAACGTATCCAAAGCTTACGTGAACAGGAATATACCTATCAAACAGCCTCGCCGACACTGAGCACCTACACCACCACTGAGGCTGCGCGATGACGCTCAAAAGCACGACCGACAGGACTGTACTCCAGCGTCTGGCGGCACTGGACAGTAATACCGTGTCCGATGCGCTGGATTTTCTTGGTCTGGCAGGGGCCACTGTGGGGCTGCGGCCGCTGTGGAACTGCCCGCCGATCGTTGGCCGTGCCAGTACCGTACTGTTGGCCGCAAAGACCGACACGGTGCCCAGCGCCCACCTGATCACCCCGGTGGTCGAACACATCAACACGGATGATCGGGTGCTGGTGATCGCCGGCGGTATCGAGGGCATCTCTTGCTGGGGCGATATCCTTGCCAATGCGGCGCTCGCCAAACAGGTGCGAGGCACCATCATTGACGGTTGCAGCCGCGATATTGATGGCAGTGCGGCAATCGGTTATCCGGTTTACGGCCGTGGCGTCACCATGATCAGTGCGCGCAATCGCGTGATGCAGATAGCGGCCGCCGTGACCATCGAAGTCGCCGGGGTCAATGTCAGCGAAGACGACTATGTGATCGCCGACAACTGCGGCACGGTGTTTGTGCCCCAGGCCCATATCGCTCAGGTCGTCGATCTTGGCGAACGTATCGCCCGGCGTCAGCAAACCATGCTCGACGCAGTACGCAGCGGTCGCTCCGTAGCCGAAGTCATGCATGACAGCCAGTTTGAAGCCATCCGCACGGAGCACGTCTGATGAACCCTGAAGATCAAGCACTGGTCGCCCTGTTTGAGGGCCTGGACACGCCGGGGGTTTCCGATGCCCTGGACAAGCTCGGCCTGCCCGGTCAATGCCTGGGCGTGATGCCGCTGGGCAACTACAGCAGGGTTATTGTCGGGCCGGCATTCACGGTGCAGTACGTCCCGGCCAGCGTGCCTGCCGGGACCGTGGGCGACTTTATCGAGCAAGTTCTGCCCGGTGACGTAGTGGTGATCGACAATGCCGGGCGCACCGACTGCACCGTATGGGGCGACATCATGACCCAGTACGCCGGCAGCCGAAACATCGCTGCCACGGTTATCGACGGTGTTTGCCGTGACGTGAACAAGGCGCTGGGAGACGGTTATCCGATCTTCAGCAAGGGCCGCTTTATGCGCACCGGCAAGGACCGTGTCCAGGTGCAGTCGATCAACCAGCCCGTTTCCATTGGCACCGCCCGCGTCTGTGCCCGTGACATCGTGGTGGCCGACGCCAATGGCGTAGTGATCGTACCCCGCGCCCATGCCGCACAAGTGGCCGCCTGTGCGCGGCAGATTGAAACCGTCGAAGCGCAAATCCGTACCTTGATCAGTCAAGGCCAGACCCTTGCAAGCGCCCGCGCTGCACTGGGCTACCACAGCCTGCAGAGGAAAGCCTGATGAGCACACTCGCCCTGCCCCTGAACTACCACGAACGGGCCAGAATCCTCGGCAGTTCGACCCTGTATGAGGCATCACACCTGGCCTGTGCCGTGGACAGCGGCATCCGCCCGATCTGGGATGGCGCCTTTATCGCCGCGCCGGCGTACCCGCTGCAATGCGCTCCTGGCGATAACCTGGCCCTTGAACAAGTGCCCCGCGGCAGTGTGCTGGTAGTGGGTACCGGTAATTTTATTGCCGGTTACTGGGGCGAAGTCCTTACCGTTGCGGCACAGGCAGCCGGTGTGGTCGGCCTGGTCATCGACGGCGGGGTACGTGATATCGCGGCCTTGAAGGCGCGCCGGTTTCCGGTATTTGCCCGCGGCATCTCGGTCAGAGGCACCGTCAAGGCCAGCGCCACCTCGGTCGGTCAGGCTTTCAATTTTAACGGCGCAGAGGTGGCGCCGGGGGATCTGCTGGTGGCTGACGATGATGGTGTGATCATCATCCCCAAGGCACACGCCGCACGTACCTTCGCCGAAGGCGAATCCCGTGCCGACAAGGAAGCCCATATGATGCAGGCACTGACTGAAGGCCGCTCCACGCTCGAACTGATGAACCTGACTCACTGGAGACACCGCCCATGAGCAGCGATATCCAGCGGCTCAACCGGCACCTGGCAAGCGCCCTGCCCTCGGCCACCTATCGGATCATCGACCGTGTTGCAGAGCGCCGCGCCCAAGGCGCCACGATCATTTCACTGTGCGCTGGCGAACCGGACTTCGATACGCCCGAGCCTGTGCGCGACGCTGCAATCCGCGCCATAGGCCAGGGCCACACCCGCTACACCCAGGTCGCTGGCGCACGTTCACTGCGAGAAGCGGTGGCGGCCAAATTCCGTGGTGAAAACGGCCTGGATGTCGGCTGGCAGGACACCCTGGTCTGCAACGGTGGCAAACAGGTGATCTACAATGCCCTGGCCGCGACCCTCAATGAGGGAGATCAGGTCATCATCCCGGCGCCTTACTGGGTCAGTTATCCCGAGATGGTTCAGTTATGCGGCGCACAAAGCTGCTTCGTGACCTGCCACGCAGCGTCCGGTTTCAAGCTGACCGCAGCGGCACTGGCAGCGGCAATCACCCCGCAAACGCGCTGGCTGATCCTCAACTCGCCCTCCAACCCGACGGGGGCGGTGTACAGCCGCGACGAGCTGGCGGCACTGGCCGATGTGCTGCTGGCCCATCCTCATGTATTGATCCTGGCGGATGATATCTACGAACACCTGATCTTCGATGATCAGCTGTTCCATACCCTGGCCCAGGTTGAACCACGCCTGGCAGCGCGCACCCTGACCATGAACGGCGTGTCCAAGGCCTACGCCATGACCGGCTGGCGTATCGGTTTTGCCACAGGCCCGCGCTGGCTGTTGCAAGCCATGGAAACATTGCAAGGCCAGCAGACTTCGGGAGCCGGCTCAATCTCGCAGCAGGCCGCTCTCGCCGCTCTGGAAGGCCCCAAGGACTTTATCCACACCAGCCGTACCGCGTTCCAGAAGCGCCGCGATCTGATGGTCGACCAGCTCAACAGCATACCGGGCCTTGAATGCACCAGCCCGGCAGGCGCCTTCTACGCGTTCGCCTGCTGCGCCGGACTGATCGGCCGCACCTCGCCCGCAGGCAGGGTGCTGTCCACCGATGAAGACGTGGCCCTGGCCCTGCTCGACGAAGCCGGTGTAGCCGTGGTGCATGGCAGCGCCTTTGGCCTGGGGCCCTATATCCGAATTGCCTATGCCCTGGATGACGCCGTGTTGCGTCGGGCCTGCGAGGCGATCAGGAGGTTTTGCATGGCTGTGCGTTGACGTGCAGCAGGATTGGCCGGCCCCGGAAAACATTAAATTCAATTAAACGCATGGCTTGATTTGAAACTCACACATCAACCAGGCCTGCGAGCACTTAACGCACACAGCCGGCAAATAAACCTGAAGCACCTGACCAGGTACCTTTCATCGCAAGGCATCAGCGCATCCATCACCGCAGCCGCCACCGATAGACTGATGAAACTTGACCATGGCAATCAACCGATCAGTGCGACTCTTACCCAGTCGCAGTTCGATACTGCGCTTCGCATCCTGTTGATCCAGCCATTCTTTTATATTCGACTGCCCAAGGCGATAGCGTATTTCAGCAATGCGCTCTGCCCGGGATGAAGATTCATGGGCACGGGCCAGGTAGAGCCCCTCATCGGTGAGCTGTTTATAGGCCGACAGTGAGTTCTCAACATCCTGCAGTGCATCAAGCAACTGCTTTTTGTATAACTCGATACTCTCCTGGTACGTTGCTTCGGCGATTTCAACTTGCAACTTGCCTTTATTGAACTCAAAAAACGGAAGCAGTAAATCTGCCGTAAAAAAACCCACCGGATTTCGCAGAATATTTGACAGTTCGCGTGTCCCTCCTCCAGTGATACCTGCCGTAAGATTCACTGCCGGATAGAGGTTTCTTTGCTGGATCTCAATATTGCTGAAATGAGCGCGCAACCTGAGTTCAGCAGCCCTCATGTCGGGTCGCTGGCTCAGAATGTGGGCAGGTATCTCCGACCGTAGCGCTGTAGACGGTTGAGTCGGAACTGGACGAATCTTGATCGTGTCATCCCATCCCATAGGCGACGCCAATAAAACCAACAAGGCATTGCGGCTTTCTTCACGCTGTTGAAGCCGCCCTGTTTTATCGGCCAGCAGTACACTTAACTGTTGCTCTGCCTGAATCGACTGAAGACGCCCCTCCTGCCCAACGGATTCACCCAGGCGTGCCAGCTCAAGGATTGAACGGGCGCTGGCAATGCTGGTGTCGTTAATTTCAATGCTTTCATTCAAAAACGCTAATCGCCAGTACAGCTCCATTGTTGTACCGATCAGTTGCATCGCGATGTGCTCACGATCCTCCCGGGTCGCCATGGCTTCCCAGGCCGAGATATCGCGAGCCTTTGCAAGACGCCCCCATAAATCCAGCTCGTAGCTCAAGGAGAATGTGCTGGTAAAAAGCCTTTTGTTCCGAACTTCCTCTGTTCAGTTCCTTGCTACTGCTCAGTTTGAATCCACTTGATACATCTGGTGTTAAATTCGTCCTGACAATACCCGCTTGTGCCTCTGCCTTTTTGACCCTGTATGCAGCCGCTGCCAGGTTATTATTATTGCGCAGTACACGTTCCACCAGAGCGTCCAGGTCAGGGTCCTGAAATGAGCGCCACCAATGCTGTGTCTGCTTTATATCTTTACCCTCAGGTAATGCATTACGCCATTTTGCAGGCAGCGCCAGTTGTGATTTGACAGCGTTCACATTGGGCAGATGAGTGCTACAACCTGCCAACAGCATCACGCTACAAAACACAGCAGGGTAATATCTAGTAATCACAATGATATTCTCAAGAACATTGGAGCGCAGTGTTGACTGCGTCCAGTAAGGCATCGACTTCATGTTGAATGATTACGATGGCAAACCCATTGACTTACGCCCGGGACAAAGCCTCGACAGGATCCAGCCTGGCGGCATTTCGAGCAGGTATATAACCAAATACAAGACCAATAACGGTAGAACTTGCAAACGCTACCATGAACGACCAATAAGAAAATTTAAGCGGAAAATCAGTTTGTAATCCGCCTAAAATTTCCCCGGCAAGCAGGGCCAGCAAAAACCCAAAACCACCGCCAAATATGCACAGCAAACAGGATTCGCTGAGAAACTGCTGCATGATATCTCGTCGACGGGCACCGAACGCCATACGAACGCCTACTTCATAGGTTCGCTCTGCTACTGAGTAAAGCATCATATTCATCAAGCCAATTCCTCCAACCAGGAGAGAAATCGATGCGACCGATATGCTCAGCACGTTCAAGACTCTGGTAGCACTGGTCACCGACCGGAGTATTGAGTCTGCAGAACTTGTGAAAAAATCTTTGCTGCCGCGTTTGAGTTCCAAAAGACGATTGATATTACTTTCGGCCAGTTCGTTTGAAATCCCACCAGCCACGTGCACTACAATGCTCTCAAGAAATGACTGACCCGAAATACGTGACATCAACGTGGTATAAGGCATATACATCTGCAGAACAGGCGCCTCACCAAATGAAGACGGTGTATTCTTGATAACCGCTATGACGATTGCCGGCATCGGGCCTACCAATATGACTTTTCCAATCGGGTCCTCCCAGCTCGGGAAAAGTCTTTTGCGCATATTTTCATCAATGACTGCAACTTGCGCCTGCCGTTTAACATCATCACTGGAAAAAAAAGTACCTTGCGCAAATACCTCGCCTCTCACCCTGGCAAACGCTTCACCGACACCCAATACCTGAGCTGAAAGGTTGGCGTTTTTTGATGTAATGGTGGCTGTCGCAGAAGTGACCGGGGAGATGCTGTCAACGTAGGGAAGTGATCGCAGATAGTCCACATCAGATTCACTCAGCGCTTTGTTTGAACCCTTGTAGATATCACCCCAGTCCTTTCCGGAGTAAATATCGATGGTGTCAGCACCCAGGGCGCTGATCTCTTGAACTATACGGTCGCGCGCCCCCTCACCCAGGGCAATAACCGATGAAACCGCAGCAATGCCGATGACGATTCCCAGTACCGTCAATCCCGCATGCAAGGGTTTTCTGACCAGCCACGAAAAAGCAATTTTAATTGCCTCCACCCAGCCTGACAGCATGTTTATCGAGGAGCCCTGTGCAGGTTTCAACCCGGGCCCCCCTCGCGGCCCTGCCGTTGACGAGGCAGGGTGATTGCCTGTATCCGAAGAGATGCATCCATCCTGAATATGAATCAGCCGCTGCGCATATGAAGCGATGTCATTATTGTGCGTAACAATAATGACGGTATGCCCTTTTGCATTCAGTTCACATAAGGCGGCCATCACCTCCTCACCGCTCTTGGTATCCAGCGCACCGGTCGGCTCATCGGCCAATATGATGTCGCCGCCATTCATCAGTGCACGCGCAATGCTGACACGCTGTTGCTGCCCACCTGACAACTGTCCCGGAAAGAAGTGCAAGCGGTCACTCAACCCAAGACTGTTCAACAGCATTTGTGCGCGTGCACGCAGTGTTTTCTTCTCCCCTTCGACATAAAGGCCTGGAGACAAAACGTTTTCTTCAGCATTCAGGTGGCCCAGCAAATGGTAGCGCTGGAATACGAATCCGAAAGTGCCCCTGCGCAAATCTGCCAACTCATTATTCGTCAGACGGGTCACACTCCGCCCGTGCAGGATGTATTGCCCTTGCGAAGGCGGGACAAGGCACCCCAGAATATTGAGAAGGGTCGACTTTCCCGAGCCCGATGTCCCGACAATTGCAACCATCTCACCTGCACGGATATTCAGGTTGACGTCTCGTAAAGCCTCTGTAGATGAATGACCATTGAAATAGCTCCTGCTGACATTTATCAATTGGATTAATGGCGCGGATAAGCTCAGGTTTTCCTCTGGCAGGTTGCCAGGCTTTACGGCATCCTTCGTGGGCCGAGTTCGAAACTTTATTTTCCTGAGACATTCCATACACTACCCGACAAATAAATATTAACAATGACTCCCACAGCACAACATCAATCAACGCCTATTCGATAATGACATTGTCGCCTAGCTCAAGCCCCGACTTAACCTGCACATGCGTATTGTTTCGCAGACCGATCGCAATGGATCTTGCAACCACTTCTTTCTGCTCCGTCAATATACGCACTTCATAAAGATTGCCCGCAGACTGCTTTTTTCCGAGAGCGGCCAAAGGAATTGCCATCACCTGATCAACGCTTTCCTGAGTGATTTTAACGTTGGCTGTCATCAAAGGCTTGAGCAGACGATCAGGGTTATCAACTTCAAACGTAGCATTGTAGTAAACAGGAACATTGGACGTTGCATTGGGCTTTGAGAGTTCTTTGCTGTCAGTAACGACGGACTCCGGCAGAAGTTCAACGGCAAGAATGTTCGATTCGAAAGACAGCTCCGGTGCACCGGTCACGGTAAAAACAACCTTTTGCCCCTCCTGCACTCGTACAATATCCGACTCGGATATTCTGGCCTTGACTGTCATCCTGTCCATATTGCCCATAATCAGAATGGTCGGTGATGTCTGGGCGGACACAATTGTCTGGCCCTCTTTAGTCACAATAGCGATGATTTCGCCATCGGCAGGCGCCTTGATTTTCGTATACCCGAGATTAGCCACTGCGCTATCCATCTCGATTTGAGCCAAATGAATCTGGCTTTTTAGAACGAAGACTTCAGCCCGGGCATTTTCCAGCTCCACCTCGGCTTGCTCAAGGTCTCTTTTTGCGCTGGCATCTGCCTGATACAGCGCTTGCTGGCGGGTAAATACCCTCTCTGCGCGCTGGCGTGCTTTTTCCCTGGCCTTTTGCTGTGCCAGTACAAGATCGCGGCTGGCTTTCGCCTTGCTCAAGGCATTTTCCTGAAGCTCCGGATCAATCTCCACTAATACCTGGCCCTTTTTGACCTTGTCACCCAGTCGCACATGGATTGTTTTAACTTGACCATTAACCTGCGCGCCGACATCGACCAAGCCCGTTGCGACTATCGGGCCTGTTGCCAAAACCAGACTTTCCATGTCGATTTTCGTTACTGGCGCAACGATATGGCTCACTTTATCAGACCGATCAAACAACCCATAAAATGCAAAAGAAGATAATGCGACCAGCCCGACAACAAAAACAATCCATTTAAATCGCATAAGTGAGCAACCAATACAATGCAACTGTGTTTATCATCTTTAATCCTGACCTTGCCTGATAGCAGGCACGTACCTGCACCTGCTTTTTTGACTTTTCTTGATAGTCTTGATAGCCCGCCACTCTTGCAATTAAAACCAGTGCCTGTTCGGCAATTGATATAACAGGGCAACACCATTAGTACAGCATCAGTACTAACATTCAACTGCCAGGAGCAAGCGCAAGAATAACCCCACTATTAATTCAGGGTTTTCCTACCTTGATTTTTCTTGAGTCTTCAACAAGCAAACCAGCAGCACACGACAGCCCAGTGTTCTGAGCAGGCCATATGTTTGAACTTCACACACCGGATCTCCACTTTGCGCGTACAGTTCATTGCCCACAGTTCTGCACAATCAACGGCCGTATTTATCGGCACGAAACCTGCCAAAGCTGATCCACCCGCGTCGTATAACTCTGGCTCATCATCTCCCGGCGCATCCCCCAGTCGGGTTTGCCCGGCACGCTGGCGGCCCGTAACGTGCCCCTGCCCCAGCGGCCATTGATGGCATCCAGTACCGCCATCACCCGTGAAGCTTCTGCCGGTTGATTGACGGCAAACAGATCGTCGGAAAACTCCCCCGGCTGGCGCAGGTCGAGCAACAACACTTCGGCCTTGCTGTATCTGAAGCCGGGCTGAAACACATGCTCCAGAGCATCCACCGCTGCTCTGGTGAGTAACCGCACATCATCGGTAGGATAGGGCAAGGTCACCACCACGCCCTTGGCGTACTTCGCCTCGTCCGGGTTGAACATGCCGGTACGAATGCTGACCCGGACTTTTTGGCAGTATGACTTTTGTGCCCTGAGTTTTTCCGAGGCACGCATCATATAGGTGGCTACGGCCTCCTTGATCGGTGCCAGCTCGGTCAGGCGCTTGCCAAACATGCGGCTGCAGCAGATCTCCTGCTTGGGCGGGTCGGGCTCGTCCAGGGCCAGGCAGGATGTACCGTTCAATTCACGGGCCGTTTTTTCGATCACCACGCTGAATTTTTTGCGCAGCGACCACGGGTCCGCTTTGGCCAGGTCCATCGCTGTGCGAATCCCCATACCTTCAAGATGCGCGGTCATGCGTCGGCCAACGCCCCAGACCTCCGACACCGCGGTATTGCGCAGTACCCAGTCACGTTCATGGTCGCCACACAGGTTCACCACGCCCCCCGTGTGGGCCTGCAAGCGCTTGGCGGTGTGATTCGCCAGCTTGGCCAGGGTCTTGGTATGCGCGATACCGACCCCCACCGGAATGCCCGTGCATTGCAGGATGCGACTGCGCAACTGACGGCCCATGGCGGTGGCGTCAACGATACCGCTCAGGTCGGCAAAGGACTCGTCGACGTAAAGGAAAGGTTTCAAGCTATGGACATGGTTCCGCACCATGTTGCGCGGTGTCTCAGCTCTCTATTCAAATGTCCATAGTGATAAGACATTTGCTGTCGATCCTGCTTTGTTATGTCCATAGCATGTAGCCCTAGAGTAGCAAGACTGCCGGACACTTAAGCGTCCACTAACCCTGTAACGGTGCCGATGGGCAGTCCATTTAAGACTTGGATCCGTCTACGAAATTAGGGGCGATTCAGCCCGAATGAAAAGCTCTCTTCTAAACTTTGCTTATCAGCGCCCCCATTACTGGCCTTTCCCTTGCCTCTAGGCTTGCGGATTCGGGTGCTGTACAGAAGCGTCGAGCTTCGGCCTAGAACTCGGTCGAGTATCGTCGCGGTTAAACTTGCCACGTCGTATAATGAACTAGCAGTTTGATATCCTTCCACGCGATGACGCTGAAGAAGATGTTCAGCCCACCCCAGGTATTCCTCCGCGACCGTATCAATGCTCAACGGACGCTCGCACTGATCCACCCACTGAAAAAACCTCCTCAACGCACCAATCTTGTTATGTGCCGAAAAGCGGCTCCCCCCGCCGACAAGGTCGTCGGTCAAACAGTCATGAAGCTCCTTCACAAGCTCTGCCCGTTCCAGCAAAAGATCACCTAAAACACCTGATGTGATTTCACTGCGCACGGTCTTCACTTTTGCCCCAGCACCACCGCTGTATAAAAGCGGTGCCAAATCCCAGGGCGTCTCGGTTTTCCCGTACTCAAGCATTGGAAACGTCAGATCTAAAGACGTCAGGTTACTCATTGCTCGCTCCCTGCCTTGAAGCAATTCCTGTAAACGCAGTCATGAAGCTGTTCGCAAGGGCCTGCTTAGCAGGTGCGGCCTGCACAAACTTAATGTATTTGAAGGTGGTGGCCTCCGAGTTTCGACCGTGAAGCAATGCATTGCTGACCATCGCAATCACTATTGCCACATCAGTGCAATTTGCTAAAGCGAGCATAGCTAGCTCAGTTCCGAAGGTGCACCGGGATTGGTGGAAGCGAAACTTCCTGAGCGCTTTGATGCCCGACGCGATGCCTAATTTTCTAAGCGATGACATCTCAACGTTTATGGCCGAGGATTGATCACTGTTGCGACGTCCGAAAGGGTTTCCGAAACGTGTCAAGAACACTAAGTCTTGATGCTCGCCAGCAGCAGATGCCTCGCGAGTCAACCTGCGAAGACCCTTGGCGTACTCCAAGATTTCTGAACACAACGCTTCGGGAATCCATACCTGGCCAGTTACACCAAATTTGGTATGCACGGGCGGCGACGCACCTGGCCCTACGGATATTAGAAGCAGACCTTTAGCAGACGGATCATGTAGGGCACGCTCTGGACTTGCCCCTACCAAACCGGACACCAAGTCCCCGTTAAATTGATGCTGCCGCTAAGCGCCTGAACTCCCTCGG